>JAUYMN010000010.1 GCA_030699455.1 Nanobdellota archaeon
CGGATCTAATTCAATAGCTTTATCTAAAGATTCTAAAGCTTCTTCATACCTACCACTCCTCTCAAGTGCAAATCCTTTATTGTTCCAAATAATCCCATTTTCCGGATCTAATTCAATAGCTTTATCTAAAGATTCTAAAGCTTCTTCATACCTACCCATTTCCCCAAGTGTACGCCCTTTATTGTTCCAAATAATCCCATTTTCCGGATTTAATTCAATAGCTTTATCTAAAGATTCTAAAGCTTCTTCATACCTACCAATTTCCCAAAGTGTATGCCCTTTATTGTTCCAAATAATCCCATTTTCTGAATCTAATTCAATAGCTTTATCTAAAGATTCTAAAGCTTCTTCATATTTTTGAGCCCCAAAATAAAAATCTGCTAAATCTACATGTGAATCTACATATGCTTTTTTATCCCTTCTAATTCCTTCAATCAATTCTTCTAAATTTTTTCCCACTTTGCTACATTCCTCGTTAGATTACTCTTGTTTCACTCTCAATGGCCTTTTTCCTTTCCAATTCTCCTGACCTTCTACACTCTTCGCTCTCGTAAGGAGGGTTATGTCCAATGTTTCTCATTTTTGTTATTTCTTCATTATTTTTTATCCAATAATCTATTTGTTAGTTATATTGGCCTCCTGCTCTAATACCCCAACTAAACGACCACCACCTTCCCCAGGACGGCCATAACCGTCAGCGGAAGAATTGCCGTTGATGAAAATGGAGTTGACAACCCATGTCAGCATGATTGCTTGTTCTGGTGCATCATACACGTAGATTCCCATGTTTGTATAACTATTGAAACGTTCTTGTGCTTGTTTGAATGTTGCACCTACATATTCTTGCAATAAACCTTCATCTCTAGCAAGTGCCAACCAGATAGGATTTTGAGTTACTTCTGCTTCTGTTAACGTCATATTGATAGCATATCTTTGAACATCATTTTTTGAAAATTCTGTTCCTTCTAAACTATCAAAAACACCATCTTCTAAAACCAAACCACCATTGTTCAAACGGCTTTTAGGATTTATTCCTCTTAGTAATTCTGCATCAGTAACAACCTTAATTCTTCCATCAGGATGGTAAGCAATACCATCACCTGTATCA
Source organism: Nanobdellota archaeon (assembly GCA_030699455.1). Lineage (GTDB taxonomy): Archaea > Nanobdellota > Nanobdellia > SCGC-AAA011-G17 > UBA489 > JABIKK01. Next base: position 1,109 of record JAUYMN010000010.1, read on the forward strand.
AAGTAAATATTCCACCAAGAATCTTTCACTGCATCAGAACCAGAAAGCACTTGTAAACGTTTTTCCATTAAACCTTGTGCAGAAAGAGGAGTTCTTCCTTCTTTTATAAGCTCAGGCATAGTATCAATATTTCTACCTTCAAATGCCTTGTATGTTTCAGGAACAGGAACATAATTCAATACTAAATTAGTCATTTTTCTTATCTCCCTGTAAACTAGTTTTGCCTTCAAAGACACCCCTAATAACATCAAAGTTTTTTTCTTCTTTTGTCATTTTTTATTCTCCATTATTTTTCTTACTTTTTAGTAGCATAATAAGTAATAACAGTCCTTAATAAGAATTACTATAATTTTATCTTAATTTTATAAGAAAGATTTATATATTAATCTTAATTTATAAGATTATGGATAAAAAAGACAAAAAACTACTAATGTTATTACAAGAAAGTGGAAGGGAATCATTGACAAAATTATCAAAGAAAATAAATCTCTCTATCGACTCAACGCATAAAAGACTAAAAAAACTAATTAATTCTGGCATTATAAATAGGTTTGGCATATTCATTGATCCTAAAGCTCTTAATTATGATTTAGTAGTTGATGTTAAAATTAAGCTACATAACGTCACAGATCAGGAACTTAGGAGCATTATCAACCACCTGGTGGCGCATCCTCACTGTATAGAACTCATATCTATCAGTGGAGATTTTGATCTTACTTGTGTATTGATTGCAAAAAATTCAAAACACCTTAATCAAATATCATATGAAATAAGACAAAAATTTAAGGGAATAATAGCAGACTGGAAAACAAGTTTTAATTTAGAAGTCTATAAGTTTGAATGGTATGACGTGGAAAGGTTATAGCAAATAACCCTTTGGTTATTTGTTTTTATAACACATATATTTTTCCCTTTTGAATTCAGAAATATCCCGATTCCGCATCAAAAGGCATAAAAATAACAATTTTCACACACCTTCATGACACAATCAAAAATTATTCCAAACAAGGATATAATCAAAAAATGGGAAGAACTAGCAAAAAAGTACAATATATGCCCAAAAAAGCTCATTTATGGAGACAAGCCCTATAGAGTGGTTTTCTAATGTGTTTGGATGCGAATTTCTTCGTGTTTTCTGTTGTAGTAGGAGCAAAACAGGGAAAAGTAGCAAGAGAGATAGCCAAAGAAATAGTAAATGGGAAAAAAGGAGTAATCATGGGTTGGCTATTCCTGAATTAGAATTAGGAAAGAATAGATGGTTAGATCTGATTGAGGACAGCATGCTCACTTTTTCAATTAAGAAGAGGTCACCAAAATTGAATTTTAGCACTAGTTAACGCAACAATGAATTTTTCTTCAGAAACCTTTAAAAACCCAAATTCTACAATTCAACTACCCTACTGATTAAAAAAACCGTTAAGTAAGCCTAAGTAAGTCGCTGATTCTAGAGAGCGGTTCATCGACCATAAGCATTAAAAACTAAAAATTGGAAAAATAAACAAGAAAAATGGGTAAGGTCGAAAATAGTCCAAGGCGGGGAAGCAAACAGTTCTGGCCTAGAAAGAGGGCTAGTCGTGTAGTGCCTAGAATAAGGACTTATTCATTTAACAAAGATATTAAACCACTGGCATTCTTAGGATATAAGGCTGGAATGACACATATTCAGGTAAGAGATAATAACCCACATTCAACATCAAAGACAAAAATAATCACAATTCCAGCAACAATTATTGATTGTCCACCATTAAAACCACTTTCCTTACGTTTCTATAAAAAAACTATCACTGGCTCAAAACTTCTTTCAGAAATTTACTCTTCAAAGCGCGATAAATTCTTCAAAAACAAAAAATCAGGAAAAGAGCCAGAATCATTTGATAATATCAAATTAACAGTTCATTCAGAACCAAAGAAACTTTCAATAGGGAAGAAGAAACATGATATCTTTGAAATGGGCATTGGTGGAAAAGATATTAATGAAAAATTAGCAAAAGCAAAAGAGCTTCTGGAAAAAGACTTCCTCCCAGTCTCTGAAATATTCGACGATGGGCAATTAGTGGACGTTCACTCGGTTTCAAAAGGAAAAGGGACACAGGGTCCAGTAAAAAGATTTGGGGTTAAGATAAGACAGCACAAATCAGAAAAGACAAAGAGAGGTCCTGGAACATTAGGTGCATGGACTCCAAAGAGGGTTATGGCAGGTCAACTTGCACATGCAGGTAAAATGGGATTCCACAGAAGAACCGAATACAACAGACTCTTAATAAGAATAGCAAAAGCAGAAGAGGTAAATCAAAAAGGTGGAATAAAGCACTACGGAAAAATAAATAATGATTCAATTTTAATAAAAGGTTCAGTTGCAGGATCTTCAAAACGTCCTGTAATAATAACTGCACCACAAAGAGCAAAAAGAAAACCAGAATCTTATGAAGTAATAAAAATAAGCACAGAGAGCAAGCAATGAAAAAAGATATTTACAATTTGGATGGAAAAAAATCAGGTTCATTGGAACTGCCAAAACAGTTTTCTGAAGCAATAAGGCCGGATTTAATAAAAAAGGTAAATAATGCAATAGAATCAAACAAAAGGCAGAAATACGGAGCTTATCTTGGTGCTGGAATAAGAGCTGCAGCAGAACTTTCAAGAAGACGTAAAAGATTCAAAGGTTCATATGGTCACGGCATTTCAAGAGTTCCGCGTAAACACTCATGGAGAAGAGGAGTGCAGTTTGGTTTTGTTGGAGCATTTGCACCAGGAACAGTTTCTGGTAGACGTGCACACCCTCCAAGGTCGGAAAAGAACCTAAAGAAAAAGATAAACATTACAGAGAATAGGCTAGCAATCAGATCAGCAATATCATCAACAATAATGGAGAATCTTGTGAAAGAGAGAGGACATCATTTCACAGAATTAATATCTATAATAGACAATGGTGTTGAATCAATAACAAAAACAAAAGAAATACAAAATTTGCTGATTAAATTAGATTTAAAAAAAGAACTGGAAAGAATTTCTCAAAAGAAAGTGCGTTCTGGAAGGGGAAAAATGAGAAACAGAAAATATAAAACAAGGAAGGGTCCGTTGTTCGTTGTTTCTGGAAAATGTCCAATAATGGAGAGCGGAATAAACATCCAGGGAATAGATGTTTGTGAAGTAAAAAATCTTAATGTTAACATTCTTGCACCGGGTGGAAATCCTGGAAGACTCACAATATTTACAGAAAAGGCAATTAAAGAGATGACAGACAATAATCTTTTCTTTAAAAACACAGTTAAAAAAGCAGAAGTTAAAGAAACAACTAAGGCAGTTAAAAAAGCAACAGTCAAGAAAACAAGTAAGGCAGTTAAGAAATGAAAGACATATATAATATAATCCAATATCCTAAGCCAACAGAAAAGGCAGTACGCTTGATGGAAGCAGAAAACAAATTAGTGTTTGTGGTAGACAAAAAAGCAACAAAGAAAGATATTAAGGATTCGCTGGAAAAAATATTCAAGGTTAAAATTGAAGGCATAAACACAACAATTATGCCTACAGGAAAAAAGAAAGCATATGTAAAATTATCACAAAAAACTCCTGCAATAGATATTGCAACACAGATGGGAATGTTATAAGATGGGTAAAAGAATTATTTCACAGAGACGCGGAAGAGGAACTACCACATATAGGGCACACTCTCACAGATGGAATATTAAAGTAAAACACAGACCATATGACAAGACAGAAAGAGAAGGCTCAGTTTCAGGAATAATCACAAATTTAACGCACTGCAAGGGACATTCAGCTCCAATTGCAATAATAAAATATGAAAATAATGAATATAATTATGTATTTGCACCAGTAGGAGTAAAAGTTGGAGATAAGGTGGAATCAGGATCAAAGGCAGCAGCAACACTTGGAAGTACATTACCATTGGCAAACATACCAGAAGGAACAATTATATCAAATATAGAATCAAATCTTGCAGATGGTGGTGCACATGTGAGAGCATCAGGAGCAACAGCAAGACTACTTACAAAATCAGAAAAAGGTGTAATGGTTGAAATGCCATCAAAGAAAAAGAAATTATTTAATCCGCTTTGTCGTGCAACAATTGGAAAGATTGCAGGAGCCGGTAAAAGAGAAAAGCCAATGGTAAAGGCAGGTAAAAGATACCATATGATGAAAGCCAGGGGAAAATTATATCCTCGCACTTCAGGAGTGGCCATGAACGCTGTGGACCATCCATTTGGTTCAGGACGTGGACGCCATGCAGGAAAGCCACTTACTGCTCCAAGGTTTGCACCGCCAGGAAGAAATGTAGGTAAAATAAGAGCAAGGAGAACTGGAAAGAAAAGATAAAAATGGCAGAAGAACAATTCAAACTCAGAGGAAAGACATTAGAAGAGCTGCAGAAGATGGATATAAATGAGTTCTCAAAACTTCTTATATCCAGAAAGAGAAGGTCATTATCAAAAACAATAATGCAAAGATCAGAACCATTGCTTAAAAAAATAAGAGATGCAAATTCAGGAAAAAGAAAAAAACCAATCAAGACACATTTGAGAGATATGATTGTTCTTCCCGAGATGGTCGGACTAAAGATTTCAGTGCACAATGGAAAAGAATTCAATGAAGTAAACATAACAGAGGAAATGGTTGGGCTTTTCCTCGGAGAATTATCACAAACAAGAAAGAGATTAACTCATGGAGCAGCAGGTGTAGGAGCTACAAAATCAAGTACAGCATCCGCATCAAAGGCTAAATAAAAATGAAAACAGATATGCATAGTGCAAGTGTAATGGGGAATAATTTATCCATCTCAACAAAACATGCAATTGTAATAAGCAATTACATCAGGGGAAAAAGGCTTGCATGGGCAAAGCAAAAGTTAAACTTAGTCTTAAGCTTCAAAAATGCAATACCATTTACAGTGCACAATAAAAAAATAGGCCATAGAAAAGGGCATATGGGCTCGGGAAGATACCCGATTAATGCAACAAAGGAAGTTTTGTCTTTGCTGAACTCTGCAGAGCATAATGCATCGGACAAAGGGCTGGATGTAGAATCACTGTACATCAGCTCAATAATACCTAATCAGGCAGCAAGGCCATGGCATGCAGGAAGACAGAGAAGAACAAAGATGAAAAGAACGCACCTAAAAATAATACTGGAAGAAAAGGTAAACGAAAAAAAATCTGACAAAAAGGAAATAGCAAAAGAGAGTGTTATTAAGAAAACAACAAAAAAAGTTGAGAAGAAGGAAGTAAAATGATAGAAAGACAGTTTGTGATGAGAAAATTAAGAGAATTTCAAATACAGGAACACATAGGTAAAATTTTCTCTAAAACAGGATACTCCCATATTGAGATAAAAAGAACTCCTCTCGGAGAGAATGTTATAGTTTACACAACAAGACCAGGAATAGTAGTTGGAAAGAAAGGAGAAAATATAAAGAAATTAACAGCGTTGCTAAAAAATAAATACAGGCTCGATAATCCCCAGCTAGAAATTGGTGAAATAGCAAATCCAATGCTTGATGTAAACTATGTTGCTGATAGAATTGCTGCAAGTTTGGAAAGATTCTCACAAAAAAGATTCAAGTCAATAGGATACAGGGTGCTCCAGGACATAATGGATGCAGGTGCAATTGGTGCAGAAATTGTTCTATCAGGGCTAATTCCAAGCTCAAGGGCAAAATCATGGAGATTTTCAGCTGGTTATCTGAAAAAATCAGGGGATATAAACCAATCATTAATTCATAAGAAGAATATAGGATTCACAAACAAAAGAGGTACAATCGGGATAAGAGTCAGCATAATGACCCCTGATATCAAGCTCATAGACAAAACACTTACTGTCAAGGATGAATTTTTAAGACCGGCAATAGAAGAAGTAGCGCACGAGGAGATAAAACCTGAAAAGACTGTAAAAGTTTCACAGGCAGAAGGGATTCCAGTAATTGAAGAAGTAAAAGTAACAGATAAAACTGAAGAAGTAAAAGTAACAGATAAAACTGAAGAGATAAAATCAACAAATAAAACTGAAAAAGTAGCAAAGAAAACAGTAAAAAAGTCTGCTGAAAAGAAGGAAAAATAAATGGCGATTACAAAGAAAAAGGAAATTGCACTGATGACACCAGAGCAGCTGGATAGTAAATACGCAGAAATAAAAAAAGATTTAATGAAACTGAATATGCAGCGTTCAAGCGGAACATCACCAGAAAATCCAGGCATGATTAAAGCATCAAGAAAGGCAATTGCAAGAATACTTACATACAAGGCACAGAATAAGAATAAAAAAGTGCCAGAGGTTAAGCAGGAAATAAAAACAGCAAAAAAATCAGGCTCAAGTCAATCAAAAAAGGAGGTTTCAAGAAAGAAATAATATGGTTGAAAGAGATCCAATAACAGGACTTCCAAAAGAACTAGATGTTTGGGAAAATATTGCCAAAAGTGAACAAAGAATTCAAGTTAAGCTTGAAAAAAGGAAGTTCGGAAAAATAATTACAGTTATAGTCGGCTTGGATGCCAAGGCGATCGACATCAAAGATGTTGCAAAGCAGCTTAAGTCAAAGCTTGCATGTGGTGGTACAGTAAAAGGAAACAATGTCGAGCTTCAGGGAAACCATAAGACAAGAGCAAAGGAAGAACTTGTCAACATGGGCTTTGCGGAGGAGTCCATTGATTAAGATGCAATGGAAAGCAAGAGACATTCCAAGGGCTGAATTCATTGGCAGGACAATCGAAGTTGTGGGGGCAGAAAATCCATCCCTCATAGGGATAAAGGGAAAGATTGTCAATGACACAAAGAGCACATTTGAAATAGAAAAGAAAGACGGACAAACAAAAAAGCTTGTAAAAAAACAGGTAACAATCAAGACAAAAATACAGGGAAAAACAGTAATAATTGAAGGAGAAATTCTTCAGGGAAAACCTGAAGAGCGTCTGAAGAAAAAAATCAAAATATAAAATGAAAAAAACATTAAAAACACACGGAAGAACATTTGTTGGTAGAGTTATCTCTGAAATTTTTCATAAGACAACAACAATAGAGTTTGACAGAAGAGTATATAACTCAAAATATGAAAGATTCCAAAAGAGAAAAACAAGAATAAAAGTTCACATTCCAGAAAATTTTAAAGTAAAGAAAGGAGATTTTTTGAAAGTGGCAGAAACAAGACCAATTTCAAAAACCAAAAACTTCCTTGCAATGGAGGTTGTTAAGCAATGAAATCGGTTGAGGCAAAGGTAACCAAATCACTGCCACATAGGTCAAAAGTTCCTACATGTGATAATTCTGGAGCAAAGGTAGTCAGGGTTATTTCAGTCAAAGGTGCAAAGACAGTAAAGGGACGTTTTCCAACTGCAAAGCTGGGTGATCTAGTCCTTGTTTCGGTGATAAAAGGAACGCCAGCAATGAGAAAGCAGGTTGTAAGCGCAATAATTGTTAGGCAAAAACAGCCATACAGACGTCCGGATGGAACACATGTTTGTTTTGAAAGCAATGCATGCATTATTTTAAAGGATGATAAAGGAACCCCTAAGGGAACAATATTCAAAGGTCCGATAGCAAAAGAGGCTGCAGTCAGGTGGCCAAAAATATCAAAGGTGGCGAGCATAGTACTATGAAAAAAGACTTTTCAAAATCATGGAATTCAAGCAAGAACAGGAGAAAGCAGAGAAAGTACACAGCTAATGCACCACTGCACATAAAAGGAAAATTCCTATCTTCACATTTATCAAAACAGCTAATCCAAAAATATGGAACAAGATCAGTAAGAATAAGAAAAGGGGATAAAGTAAAAATTATGGCGGGTCAACACAAAGGAAAAACAGGAAGTCTTGAAAAAGTCAGTACAAGAAATACTAGGGTAACAATTGATTCATTGTTTACATCAAAGAAGGACGGGTCAAAATCATATTATCCAGTTCACCCATCAAATCTGCAGGTTCAGGAACTCAATCTTGAAGATAGAAAAAGGAAACAAAAAATTGAATCATTAACAAAAGGAAACAAAAAATGACATATCAAAAAAGGCTATCAGCATCAAAAAGAACACCTCTTGAGAGAAAAGGAACAAAATACATAGCTGTTCAGTCACCAGGACCGCATAAAAAAGAAGAGTCAATGTCGCTGGTGGTGGTTATTAGAGACATATTAAAATTATCTGAAACAACAAGAGAAGCAAAAAAAATACTCAATGCAAAAAAGGTGATGGTTGATGGAATCCCAAGAAAAGACCACAGGTTCCCAATTGGTTTCTTGGATGAGATATCATTCACAGGTATTGAAGATAGGTACATTGGGGTATACAACAAAGTTGGAAAGTTAGAATTTAAGAAAATAACAAAAACACTCCCAAAACCAATGATGATAACAGGCAAAAAAATATTGCAAAAAGGAAAAATACAGGTTAATTTGTTCAAGGGAATGAATATACTGCTGGATAAAAAAGCAGAATACAAGGTCGGTGACAGCCTGATAATTGAAAAAAACAAGGTAATCAAACATTTAAAATTTCAGAAAGGCGCAAATGTTTTTTTGATTGCAGGAAAGCACACTGGACAAAACGGCGTTATTGAAAATATCAAAGAACAAAAAGATTGGACACAACCAACAATGATTACAGTAAAAACAAAAGCAGGGGTTTACGATACGCCAAAAGAATATGCTTATGTGACAGATGGAGAATTATGATGCAGGAAACAATTCAGGAAAATAAGATGAGGGAAATTTCAGTTGAAAAGATTAGTTTGAACTGTGGCACAGGTGGTCCTGGACCAATGCTTGAAAAATCACTAAAGCTTCTTGAAAAACTCTCAGGAATGAAAGCAGTAAGCACAAAATCAAACAAAAGAATACCCACATGGAATGTGCGTCCTGGGTTGGAAATTGGGTGCAGAGTAACAGTTCGTGGAAAAAAAGCAATAGAATTGCTGAAGACGATACTGAAAGGAAGAAAAAATGAGCTGAAAGAATCATCATTTGATAACAACGGAAACGTGGCATTTGGAATCAAGGAGTACCTGGACATTCCTGGAATTGAATATGATCCAGACATAGGGATAATCGGTTTTGAGATTGCAATAACATTGCAGAGAAAAGGATTCAGAATAAGAAGAAGAGCATATAGAAAAAAAAGAATTCCTGCTTCACATAAGATATTAAAAAAAGATGCAGTAGAATTTATGAAAGCAAAATTTGGAGTTAAGATAATATGACCAAAAGCACATACACAAAAATGTTCAAGCAGTTAAAGAGAAAGCCTGCAAAACTTGAAAAATTAAAGAAGCATAACGCACCAAAAAAACGCACATGCGGAAAAGGAATAAAGAAGTGCAGGCGCTGTGGTTCAAATAGTGGATATATTCAAAAATATGATTTGAAGCTATGCAGGAAATGCTTCAGGGATATTGCAACAAATATAGGATTCAAAAAATATAGCTAAGGAGAAAAAATGTTAAACGACGTATTGGCAAACACACTAAACAATCTGTACATGGCTTCAAAAGAAGGAAAATCAGAATCTATAGCCAGGCCAGTGTCAAAGCTGATGATGACAGTCCTGCAGATAATGCATGATAATGGCTACATAGGGTCTTTTGAGGCTGTAGATGATGGAAAAGGAAAGTTTGTAAAAATTAACATAGCAGGTTCGTTGAATAAATGTGGTGTGGTAAAGCCACGTTTTCCGGTCAAGCTGGACGAATTTGAAAAATTTGAAAAAAGATACTTGCCGGCAAAGAACTTTGGAATTATAATTGTCTCAACATCAAACGGAATAATGACTCACATTGAGGCCAAAGAAAAGAAGCTTGGAGGAAGGCTTATTGCATACATATACTAATGAAAGAAAACAAAGGAATTAGCAACACTGTAAAAATGCCAGATGGAATTAAGGCATCATTGAATGAGTCAGTAGTTATCATAAATGGTCCGAACGGTGAAACATCAAGAGATCTTTTTTCACCACTCATAAAAATGGAACTGAAAGAAAATACCATCACACTTTCAACAGCTTCATCAAAGAGGAAATTCACAAGAATATTACAGACCATTACATCACACATAAACAACATGGTAACTGGGGCGACAGAGGGATTTACTTACAAGTTAAAAATATGTTCAGGTCATTTTCCAATGACGGTGAAAAAGGAAGGGTCAGAAGTTGTCATCTCTAATTTTCTGGGAGAAAAGATACCAAGAAGATCAAAAATACTTGAAGGGGCAGATGTGGAAATAAAAGGGGAAATGATTAATGTTAAATCAAAAGATATAGAATCTGCAGGACAGACAGCAGCTAATCTGGAGCGTGCAACTTTCATAAAGAAAAGAGATAGGCGTGTTTTCCAGGATGGATGTTACATAATAGAAAAACCACAATGAAAGAATTATTGGAGATAAGGAACAAAGCAAAGGCAAAGAAGCCAACATTCCTGAAGCAGGATGCACATAGATTGAGCAAGCTTGAACAGAATTGGAGACAGCCAAAGGGAATGCACTCAAAGATGCGCATGAAGTTGAGAAGTTATAGGAAGCATCCATCAGTAGGATACTCATCTCCCAAAGAAGTAAGAGGGCTTACAAGAGAAGGTTATGAATTGATAATCATCAGGAATACAAAAGATCTGGATGACATAAAAACACCAGTTGTTATTGGTTCAACAGTTGGAGTAAGAAAGAGGCTCGAAATAATAAAAAAATGCGAAGAAAAGAAAATCAGGATACTAAACTTAAAAGATACAATAGAATATACTAAAAAAATAGAAGATTCAATGAAGGAAAGAAAAGAATTCCTTAAAAAAAGAACTGAAAAAAGAAAGAAGAAAGAAGAAGTAAAAAAAGAAACCAAGAAGAAGGAAGATTCAAAGAATGAAGAAGAAATAAAGAAAGCAAAAGAAGCCGAAAAAAGAAAAATATTGGAGAAGAAAGGATGAATCTATCAAACAAAAAAAGAATTGCTGCACAGGTTATGAAATGTGGAGAAAGCAGAGTAAAGTTTGATGTAGATAATTTGAAATCAATTAAGGAAGCAATCACAAAATCAGACATTCGCGCATTAATTAAGGATGACATAATAAAAAAGGAAAAGAAGAAGGGAGTATCCCGTGCAACTGCAAGAAAGGTGCTAAAACAAAAAAGAAAGGGAAGAAGGTCAGGTCCAGGAAGAAAAAGTGGAACCCACAAGGCAAGAGAGCCAAGAAAAAAAGAATGGATGAACAAGATAAGGGCGATTAGGAATTTAATAAGCACATTAAAAGAAAAAAAAGTCATTAGCCCAAAGGTTTACAGGACAATATACAATAAATCAAAAGGTGGCTTCTTCAGAAGCAGAAGGCACGTAAAATTATATTTAGAGGAGCACAAATTAATCAAAAATGAAAAACACAAAAGCTAGAAGGGGCATACCTTATAAGAGAAAGCTCGAAGGAAGGACAGACTACAAAAAGAGGCTTAGTTTGCTCAAGTCAGGCAGGCCTAGGCTGATAATAAGAAAATCACTAAAGTACATAACAATACAGTTTGTGGAATTCCATCCAAATGGTGATAAAATAATTTCAGCAACATCCTCAAGAGAGCTGGCAAAAAAATACAATCTAAAAGGATCGCTAAAAAACATACCTTCGGCATATCTTACTGGCTTGCTTGCTGGAAAGAAGGCAGGAGCAGGAAAAATTAAAGAAGTTATTCCAGATTTGGGAATAAGAAAACCACACACCACAGGCTCAATTTTTTCAGCTTTAAAGGGAGTAATAGATTCAGGAATACATGTTACCCATAAAGAAGTTTCAAAAGAGCAGTCAGTATTCCCTGCTGAAGACAGAATAAATGGTAATCATTTAAAAAACAAGGAAAATTATGGAGAAATAAAAAATAAGATAATAAAATAAAATGGAAGACATAGTAACACCAAAGGAAGAGAAGATTGAATCAAACGTGCCAAGAGGGGTATCAAGAGAAAGGTCATTTGACATCGAATCATGGACACCAGCTACAAGGCTCGGCAAAGAAGTAAAGTCAGAAAAAATAACAAACATAGATGAAATATTAGACAAGGGATTAAACATACTTGAGGCAGAGATTGTTGATACATTGTTGAAAAACTTAAAGTCTGACTTGTTGTTAGTAGGACAGTCTAAAGGCAAGTTTGGTGGTGGAAAAAGAAGCATCTGGAGACAGACTCAAAAGAAAACAAAAGAAGGGAACAAAGCAAGCTTTTCGGCGCTGGCAGTTGTAGGCAATGGCGATGGTTATGTTGGTTTGGGCATTGGGAAATCAAAGGAAACCGTTCCAGCAAGAGAAAAAGCCACAAGACAGGCCAAGCTAAATATTATAAAAATAAGGCGTGGATGCGGTTCATGGGAAACAGCAGAGCCAAATCCAACATCAATACCATTTGCAGTTGAGGGAAAATGCGGCTCTGTAAAAATAAAGCTCATGCCTGCTCCACAGGGTACAGGATTGGTTGTTGAAAAAGAATGCAGGAAGATATTGAGCATGGCAGGCATAGAAGACATATATTCAAAAACATCAGGTCATACAGGAACAAAACTTAATCTATTGACAGCATGCTTCAATGCACTAAAACAACTTTCAAGCATGAAGATTCAACAAAAACATGAAAAGCAATTAGGAATGATATCAGGATCAAGATTATGACAGAAATGAAGAGAATAGCAGTAATCAGGATTAAGGGTAAGCCTGGACTTAGACACGATATTAAGGAGACTTTCAATAAACTGAGATTATACAACAAGAATACATGTGTGATAATACCAAACACTGCTTCTTATGTAGGGATGCTTGAAAAAATAAGGAATGATGCAACATGGGGAGAAGTTGATTTGATAACATGTCAAGAATTATTAACAAAGCGTGGAAAATTGCCAGGAAATAAAAAATTCACAGATGAATATGCTAAAGAAAAAATAAATAAGGACATTAAATCTTTTACAGAAGAATTTATTAATTTCAAGAAAGAAATCAAAGATGTTCCAGGATTAAAAAACTTTTTTAAGTTAAGCCCTCCAAGGAAGGGATTTGAAAGAAAAGGGATTAAGGTGCCATTCTCACAGGGCGGTGTTCTTGGCTATAGAAAAGGCAAAATAAATGATTTGCTTAAAAGGATGATATAATGACAGCACACAGGCAGAAAAAAGACAGGAAATATCGTGGAAGTTCTAGTCATGGAGGCGGATCAAGAAAAAAGAGAAGAGGTTCAGGCAACCGTGGTGGATTTGGAAATGCAGGCACAGGCAAGCGCGCAGACCAAAGAAAATTCTCCGTCCTAAAAAAATATGGATTATCTTATTTTGGAAAAAAAGGATTTAACAGAAAAAATTCAGTCAGTATAAAAACAATAAACATAAGAGACCTGCCGGAAACGCCAAAGATAAATCTAAAAGAAATGGGTTATGGCAAGCTATTGGCAAAGGGAAATCCAAAAATAAAATACACAATAGTTGTAGATTCATGTTCAGAAAGGGCCAAAGAAAAGATAGAAAAAAGCGGTGGAATAGTGACCATTCTTTCTGCAAAAGAAAAACCTTCAGAATAATAAAATGAAAATTTTTGAAAGAATAGCAAATATATTTCCTGAAGTAAGGGGACCAGAGGAAAAAAGGCTTGCATTTAAAATAAAATTAAAATGGACTCTTTTAATATTAGTCTCATTCTTCATTCTTTCAGTTATCCCGTTATATGGGCTTGGTCAAAATGCATTATCACAATTTGAATCATTATCAATCATCTTAGGGGCAAGTTTTGGTTCTATAATGTCTCTTGGTATAGGTCCAATTGTAACAGCTTCAATTGTATTGCAACTACTAACAGGTTCGGGAATTCTAAAAATAGATACAACAACACACGAAGGCAAGGCATTTTTTCAGGGATTGCAGAAAGTAATGACTATATTTTTCATAATTTTTGAGGCATTCATATATGTATTTCTCGGCGGTTTAGCGCCACCAGTTGAACTTTTAGGCACACCTTCATTTTTATTAATGCAGCTAGTTTTGGTTTTCCAGTTAGTGCTTGGTGGCTTTATGGTGATGTACATGGATCAGGTCATAAATAAATATGGATTTGGCTCAGGTGTTTCATTGTTCATTGCAGCAGGAGTATCAAGTTCAATTGTTGTAAGGGCATTCTCACCGTTAAACAGTCTGGGAGTTTGGGCATTTGGCTCAGGGCAGGCGCCTGTCGGGCAGGTCTGGGTTTTCATACAATCATTGATAGGTAGAAATCCTTTAGGTGCAGGTTTGGCATTGGCAGCAATTTTGGCAACAATAATTGTTTTTGTAGTATCAGTATATGCACAAGCCATGAAAATAGAAATTCCATTATCATTTGGCCGTGTAAGAGGTCATGGAATGAGATGGCCATTGAAATTTTTGTATACATCCAATATCCCAGTAATTTTAACAGCAGCATTATTAGCAAACATCCAGTTGTGGGCAAGATTATTGGAAAATTGGGGCAGGCCGTGGTTGGGAACATTTGCAGGTAACACACCATCATCTGGATTGGTGGCATGGATTTATCCGCCAAGTATAATACAGGGGATTATTACAAGCTCAATAAGAGGGATAGACATTGCGCATGCAGCAGCATACATGCTCTTGATGGTTGGAGGAGCAGTATTGTTCTCAATATTCTGGGTTCAGACTTCGGGAATGGATGCAGCATCGCAGGCAAAGCAAATGATGTCATCAGGATTGCAGATTCCAGGATTTAGAAGGGATCCAAGAGTATTAGAGGCAATCTTGAATAGGTACATCCCATCACTAACTGTATTGGGGGGCATAGCCATTGGTGTTTTGGCAGCATCTGCAGACCTGATGGGTGCATTGGCAAATGGAACAGGAATACTTTTAACAGTCATGATTATATACAAATTATATGAGGAGATTGCTCAGCAGCATATGATGGATATGCATCCTGCGCTAAGGAAGATGATGGAAGTATAATGGCGTTAGAAAAACTTTTTGACTGGCTGTTTCAGCCTTTCTTAATCTGGGGGCCGGGATGGGGTGTAATAATAATTTCTCTGTTGTTGACGATAATGATTAACATATTCTATAAGTTATTTACAGATCAGGAGCTCATGAAGAACCTAAAAAAAGAATTAAAAGATTTGCAAAAAGAGATGAAAACATTAAAGGACAATCCAGAAAAATTTATGAGCAAGCAAAAAGAGGCAATGACAAAAAATCTGGAATACATGAAGCACTCCATGAAGCCAACATTAATAACATTTGTTCCACTAATACTTATTTTTGGATGGTTAAAGACAAGTTTTGCTGATGCAGGAGATATTGTTTCATGGGGGTTTAGTATACCATTATTCGGTGAAGGCTTAGGCTGGTTAGGAACATACTTCTTTTCAGCGATTATCTTTAGCATAATAATAAGAAAAGTTTTAAAGATTAGTTAAGTGATATCATCAAGATTTACTTCGTTTGGTTCAAACAAAAAATTGATTGTTATGCACATAAATTACTTTTTGATATTTAGAAAATTTTAACAGCACATCAATAAGACACTTTTGACTCCGTATTGGAAAAGCTTTTTTAAAGACAAATTAGCAGACACTAAGAATGTTCTTATTCATAGATAGTAACATTTATAAGCATAAAGATATTAAATTTTTCATCAAAATGACTGCAGATTTTTCAGGATATATATTAACATTTGTTCTAAACAATAAAGTATTTGTTCCATAAGAATAGTATTTTATAATCTCAAACCAACGAAGTCTACTTCAAATCATCCAAAACGCTTAAAAACCTATTTTCTTAGCATTACCGATGGCAGGATCATATAAATCATTAACCAGAAAAATAATAAAACGAACACTTCCAGGTGGAAATTCAAGAATATTTACACCAAAGAGACAAGCTTCAAGGGTTCTTCAGGGTGTTCCAAGAGCAAGGGGGATTTCAATGCAAAGAATTCCAAAATCTCAAAGAAGACCTAACCGCCCATATGGGGGAATGTTCAACACAAGAATTACAAGGGCAATGATTATACAGAAAGCACGTGAAAAACAATGATAGAAATAGGTAAGGTTTGTACAAAAATAGCTGGAAGGGATGCTGGAAGCAAATGTGTAGTAGTAGAAAGAATTAATGATTCTACAGTTTTAATAGATGGTCAGACAAGAAGAAGAAACTGCAATATTAAACATTTAGAACCCTCAGATTCAAAGTTAGATATAAAAAAAGGAGCTTCTCACGCAGACATAATTAAAGCATTCAAAAAAATCAATATAGAAATCAGAATAACAAAACCAAAACCTAGGAAGGAACGTCCAAGAAAAATAAGAAAATCATTATCAAAACAAAAAAAAGAAACAAAAGAAGAAAAACCAAAAAAGACAGTTAAGAAAGAAGAAAAACCAAAAAAGACAGTTAAGAAAAAATGAGCGAAGAAAAGTTAAGAGAAAAATACATGGAACTCCAGATGTTTGAACAGGCAATGCAGCAGATTCAGCAAAGGAAAGCAATACTTGAAAATCAAAAGACAGAATTCTTAGCATTAAAAGAAAATCTTGAGGGCATATCAAAGCTAAAAAAAGATTCTCCAATGTATTCATCAGTTGGTTCTGGGGTTTTTATCAAGTCAGAATTAAAAGATCCAGACAATGTTTTGGTTAATATTGGTTCAGGCATAGCATTGGAAAAGACAGTGCCAGAATCAATAAGATTAGTTGAAAATCAGATATCAGAATTAAATAAAATAGAAAAACATATTGAAAAAGAGCTGGAAGATTACTCTAAAAAGGGTGCAATTTTAAACGAGGAAATGGCAAAGTTATCTGCACAGCATGAACACAAGCATTAAAGACAAACAAAAAAGTTCATTAGAAGAAATATTATTTTCTAAGGGCAGCAAAGAATATGCTGAAGCAGTAAATCTTCTAAAAAAATCTGAATATTCAATCAGAATAAAAGAGTTGCTTAAACATCCCGAAATGGGAGAATCAGTTCCTTTTCCAGGTGAGTATGGCAGGTCAAACTGCCACGGTACAACATTATTCATATTAAAAAAAGAAGAAGAACAAACAATTACAAGGCCGATATTCGTTGAAAAATCACGCATGGAATCATTTCTTGAAAATTCATGTGAGGTCGGAGATGGGACTATTGTTGCATTCAGAATAAAAGGCACAAGAATGCTTGCCCACACAGCTATAGTCATTGGAGAAATAAGCACTGGCGTGGCAGTATTCAATCAGCCAAATACAGGCATGAGATTTGGGCTAACAACAGTAGAAAGGTATATGGATGCCACAAGGTACGACTTAGTGCACTACTTTTATAAGCACAAATCATAGTTGCCGTTTAACTACAAAATTTATTTAAACAGCCTGCGGAACATATAAATTTATGGCTAAAGATTTTGATAAACTGCTTAGATTCTACGCGAGAAGAGATATTCAGGATGCCATCATAGAGGTATCAAAAGATAGGGAAGTGGCAGTTTGTTACAATGGGGAGTCATTTGGAAAAAGACCAGATATTTTACAATACCCATCAGACGTACTAGAATTAGCAAGAAAAGGAGTAACATCCTTCCACATTTCAGAAGAAAGGTGGCAAAATCCATTAGAGATTATCACAGGAATGAGGAGAAAAGAATTAGACAGCTTAAGAATTGGATGGGATTGTGTTTTGGATATAGACTCCCCATATTTTGAATATTCACAGATAACAACATATCTGTTATGCGAGGCATTAAAATTTTATGGAATAAAATCATATGGGGTTAAGTTTTCGGGAAGAAAGGGTTTCCACATAGTAATCCCATTCGAGGCATTTCCAAAAGAAGTTGCAGGAAAGTCAATCAAGGATATGTTTCCAGAGGGGTCAAGAAAAATTGCAGAATTTTTGGGAAATATAATATTTGAAAAACTTTCAGAAAGAATACTTTCAGAGCAAAAAATAGAAGAGATATCAAATGCAACAGGAAAGACTTTGGAAGAACTGCAAACACCTGAAGGAAAATTCAATCCATTCTCAGTAGTTGATATCGACACAATATTAATTTCATCAAGGCATTTGTTCAGGTCGCTATATTCGGTAAATGAAAAATCATGGTTAATCAGCGTTCCAGTAGACAACAAAAGAATATTGGAATTTAAATTAGGTCAGGCAAAAATAGAAAATGTTAATATAGGAATAAAATTTTTAAAAAAACCAGAGACTGAAGAAGCAAGGTCATTAATAATACAGGCATTTGACGCACCAAGCAAGCCGTCTTTGATGAAAAGATCTACAATAATCATGGGTGGAAAAGATTACTTTGAAAAAGAAACTTCCGGAAGAGAGTTTAAAATGGAAGATATTGACAATACACTGCTAAGAGAAGAACACCTCCCGCCGTGCATAAAGTTGTTGCTAAATGGGCTTCAGGGAGACGGAAGGAAGAGGGCATTATTTATTTTGATGAATTTTTACAAGGGATTAAACTATTCCCAAGAAGAAATAATAAAAAAAATAAATGAATGGAATAATAAAAATTATGAGCCATTAAGGGAGGGGTATGTGATATCACAGCTAAGCTCTCTTATGAAAAATCCAGCTTCATTTCTCCCGCCAAATTGTGCAAATGAAGGATATTACAAGGATATTGGGGTATGCAAACCAGTGATGTTATGTCAAAAAATAAAAAACCCATTAAATTTTACACTGCTAAAAATGAAATCAGAAAAACAAAAGAAACCTAAAAAAATTCCTTCACCAAAGAAGTAAATGTCTCATCGCACATATTTTTTTTATATTTTTTCATACTGATTATAGCCTTGCTTTTATCTTTGCAAAGCCCTTTTCTGATTAAAAACTGGCAAAATTGCGTTACATTTTTTGGCTCCAAAACTATTTTACACCTTTCAAAATCAATTAGAACAGGTTTATTTTTCACAACAATGGCATTTTTATTAATTTTATGCATTTCATATTTATTTACTTTCAGCTTGTCCATTGTTCTGCATTGCAGCAATATTTTTTTAAATATGGCATTCCCGCCTCTAAACTTGCCAAGATGAACCCCTTCAAGATGCTCCATTATCAGAGTATTGTCAAAAGAACAGTAATATCTGGGTCCTATCCCATGCTTATTCATAATCTTCAGCCATCGACTTTCATTTTCAATTCTTCCGATTGCAGTGCTTTTAGGATTTTTTACTTTAATAGCACAAATTTTTTCATTAAACTTGCCTGCATATACAATACCTCTTTTTCCTTTTCCAATTATTTTCCCAAACTCAATTTCTTTTGCCATCTTAAGCCATCTAAGCCACTATCATAGAAAGTTATTTAAATACTCTTCCCGAAACGATTATCTATAAAAGAGGTTATTTTCATGAGGGGATATTTAATAATAACATCAATTTTTTTAGTAATCTTATCACTTAATGTATCTGCCCAGACCAATAATTCTGATGACTTTGATCCAACAGATAGTTATATGTGGATGATTGAACACTGTGATGACGGATACTGCAGTAGCCCATCAACAACAGCATTTTGGGCAATGGCATTAAAACAAAGCGGATACACAAATACATACGGCGCGCAAGCGATAAAAACCATACAAAACAACATAAAAGAATCTGAATCATGCTTTCCCAAAAATGGTTGTAATGTGAAGGACACCGCTCTTGCATATTGGGCTCTTTCAAATTATGGAGAGACCACAGCAGGTATTGAAGAATACATAGAAAGCAAATTGGGAGCCGGCTTAAATGAAAATTGGTGGCTGGAAATTATAACTTCGGCAGAAAATCAACAGTGCAAGATAGGTTATCCACTGGACAATGAACTTCAGGAGATAGTTGTCAGGGTAGATGGTGGAAAATTTCCAGAGTGCAGTGCAGGCCAGGCAGAAACTTATTTTGACTTAAACAGATGTATCACACCAAACTTGGTAAACAACAATCCAGGATTAGAATTGACAGTTGATTGCTCATCAATAGGTCAAGGAACGATTATTTCTATTATATACAATGATGGTTTTAATTATTATTTGACTGAACAGGCCACAACATCAAAATACCAGACAAAATTACAAAATGGTTGCCATACAAAAGGAGGTAGTTGCCATGAAGATACAACACTATGGACTAACTGGGTGCTCGCACTTAAAAATTCTGACATAAACACAAATTTATACCTCCTGACAAATTATGATAATCTTGATCCTGTCAATGTCGCACTGCTTTATCTTTCAACAACAGATAACAAAAGAAAAGATGCTTATTTAAGTCAATTAAAAGGGTTGCAGAAGTTGGACGGAAGCTTTAACAAAGATAATTATCAGACTGCAGTCGCATTGCTGGTATTAAAAGCATCAGGCTCAACAGAACAGGCAGAAAGAGCAATATCATATCTGGAATCTTCAGTTGATTCAGATGCATCATGGAACGGAGAGGAGTCAACAACAGCCATGGTTTTGTATGCGGCATTTTCAGACGCTACTATAACACTTCCCCCGATGACGTCTTCAGGAGATAATGATGATGATTTTGTTGGTGGATCCGGTCCAGTATGTGGTGATAATATTTGTGATCCGGAAGAAACAGCATTCAGTTGCCCAAGCGACTGTGAATCTTCAGGCAGTCAATCATGTGTTGAAAATGGTCTATGCGAAGTTGACTTTGGGGAAAATGCACAAAACTGTGCGGCAGATTGTTTTTGCGGAGATAATATATGCGACCCATCAGAACAGTCGGCAAATACATGTGACATTGATTGTGAAGCAGCACCAAGTGTATTCTGCGGAAATAACATACGCGAAGGATCAGAGGAATGTGACGGTGCAGACAGTTCATTATGCTCACAGGATTACACCTGCAGTTCATCTTGCACTTGCGAATTAAATGTGCCTGTGGCACAGGAAAAGGGTGGTCTGAAATGGATGATACTGCCAGCCATAGTAGTGTTGCTGATAATTGCAGGATATATCTTATACTCAAACTACCACAAGGGAAAAAAACCAAAGAAGCATTATGGATCATCCCCATATGTTGAACCAAGGAATCACTCACCATTCAGCTCTTCCATGGAAAACACGCAAAGAAGACAGCAACCACAACTAAAATCACCATATGAAGACAGCACAAAGTCAAGATCAGAGATGGAATTGGAAAAATCATTGAAGGAAGCAAAAAAGCTTCTTGGCGGAAAGTAGGGGTTTATATGAAACCCAGATTATTAACAATTTTAATTTTCCTGTTATTTATATTTCATGCACAGGTAGTATACCCTCAGGAGGATTTAATCACGATAACCCCATACAACTCAGAAATATCGCCAGGAGAAGTATATCAGGCGGAAATAACAATATCAAACCCTGTAGCAAAATTAAAAAAACAAAACATAAAGGTTTATTCCGCAGGCAATATCACTCAAGCAATATCTCCATTCCTTGGTGAAATTGAACAGAATCATTATTTTTTATATTTTGAAATTCCAGTATCAACGGAGGAAGGAGAATATTTTTTGAGAATAGAAGATCAGTCATTCATAATTGACAATGTTCTAAAGGTTATGGAAGAAGAAAGGCAGTTTACAGTATTGCATTCTGAGCCATCAGTATCGATAACGCCGGCATATTTTAAACTATCATCAAAACAATCAGGGCAGATAACAGTCAATGCAGTTGCAAAAGACATCCAGACACAGATAGAATTTTCAATTCCCGATTATATGTCACATTCGTACATTACAAATCAGTATTTAAATCCAGATTCACTAAGAAAATTTAATTTTAATTACAATACGGAAAATGCGTCATTTGGTGAAATAGTATTTTCATATAGCTCAAAAAAGTTTACAGTTCCAATATTTATAGAGCAGTCAACGGAAGAACATGAAAACACCACAGAGGAAAATAAGCCAGAAACAAACTCAATAGTATTTCTTGTGACGGATAATATTCTTGATAGAAAATTAAAGAACACAGAATCGCTTGAAGGGAATGTAAACATAAAAAACACATTGGAAAATTCCATAGATTATCTGAATATGCAATTAACTGGAAATCTCAGCAGGGTAATCCTTCTTCCATCAGAAACAATATATAATATTACCCCATTAGTAACGTTTCCAATATTTTTAAAGATTAATCCAGATAAAACGGCAGAAGAAGGCATTTACGACGGTTATTTGATTCTCTCTAATAATGATTATACCGCAAAACTTCAGGTCCATATAGAAATATACAAAGAAGAAGAGACGCAGCAGAAAGAAGAAACAGAAATTATTGACACAAACATAGGGGTGCATGAAGAAATATCTGATGGAAATGAAGTTGTGGACAACATAATACCATGGAATTTATCAGGAGGTTTTGAAGATGAGGTAAAATCCTCAGCAAGCCCATTTATTTTCATAATAGTTTTATTCTTAGTGTTAAGCATAATAATATTCCTTTTATCCGGCAAAAAAAAGACACAGAAAAAATCATTCCAGCAATTAATGAAAGAGAATAAGAGATAGCGATGTTAAGGAATCTGAAGCGTAGGACGAGGAATAACTGCAAGTGGTTTTTTACAAAGCAAAAAAATCCCGAAGAGTAAAAATTGTTTTTTAGGATGGGCTAATAACTATAATGTGTGCGCAATAAATTTATAAGGCTAAACCTTTTTCTTTTTATAATGAGATTAGAAATTCCTTTTTACAAACAAACAAGTCCGCTAAATTGCGGACCAACTGCATTAAGAATGGTTCTTGCCTATTTTGGAAATGATGAAGAAGTAGAAGTTTTAGAGGCAAAAACAGGAATAAAAGAAGGAAAAGGAATTTCTACTATCCAGATAGCGACTGCTGCTGCATCTTTAGGATATCGTGTAGATTTTTATTCAAAACAAATTTTATTTAATGAAGAAAATCTGAAACATGAATTTTATAAAAAATATAGCGATATGGATTTAGAGCAATCAAAAAGTTGGGTGGAAGATGCAAAAGCAGCAGGAGTGAATATTCAAGAAAGAACACTGTCATTAGAAGAACTTCTGAGATTTGTAACAAAAGATAGTGTTCCAATAGTTCTTCTGAATTGGGATATTGTAACAGCAAGAAAAGAAAAAGGTTATCAGGGACATTTTGTCCCGATTGTTGGTTTTGATGAACAAAATGTCTATATACACAATCACGGATTAAATGACACGCAAGAATTTATGCCTGTTCCAAGAGAAACCTTTAATGAAGCGAGAAAGGCAGAAGGAACAGACGAAGATGTAGTGATGGTGTATGGCAAATAATTCGGGAGTGCACACATAAATTTAGGGCTGGTAAAAAAGCAATTTTTATTTACTTTAGCTATTTTTTATCTTCTTTCACAACATCACTCGGTTTAGGTTTAAATGGTTCACCACCAAGCTTGGATAACTGCTTTTTCATTATGACATTTTCAGCATGTAAATTTTTTACCATCATGTCATATTCATGAAGTCTTGCAATGACATCATTCCATAAATTTTCCATAACAGTTTTATCATAATTAAAACTGAGAGGATGTAAGATTTCTATGGAACTTGGCATAAAATCTAGACAATAACCTATTATTAAATTTGGGCTGTCAAACTCCAATTCAACTTCAGCATAAATGCTCCAAAAAGGTCTGTCTTCAATTTTTGCAGTGTCTGCAATTTTATCAGAAATAAGTTTAAATTCAGGAGATTCTTTTAGCTTATCAATCACCATATTCATGGTTTTTTTAACATGCTCTTCGGGAGCCCCCATGATTTCAAGTATAGATTTTATCTTTATTTTTTCTGCCATTTTCAAACTTTAAAAAGCACATAATATGCACCCAAACCACCAACAAGATACAAAAGATAAAGAGTCAAATCCCCAAAAGGAATAGTTCTTCTAGTCTCAAATGTCTCTTCAAGCGTTGTATCAACCTTAGAATCTTCATTTATATTGTTTTCTATAGGTTTATTTTTAACAGCAACACTATTATTTTCATAATGATCCTTGCCACCTATCCAAATTAGCTTCATATCCTTTTCTCCAAAGCCCTCGGCAACAACAACACGTTCACCCTCTTCCGGATGAGTAAATTCATTGCATGTAGCAACAGGAATTTCAACACTTTGTCCTTCCTGCGGATTTATTATCAGACTACTAGAAACATCAACACCCAAGACATAAATATTAACTTCTTCTTTTTTGTTTCTGTTATTCCATAAGCTAAGCCGAACATTTAGATTGCTACATCCTTCATCCGAATTTTCTATACTCTCAATCCGGATATACCCATTATCACTTTCATTTATTTTTTCAGATTCATTGGCAGGATAATCAAAATAAGTTTTGTTTTCTTCATCTTTAAAATCATCAGAAGTTTCATCATTTTCCATTCCAGGACTTGGCACACAAGAATAATATCCTTCAGAATTAAAGCATAAAGCATTTCCATCTCCATTTGCCAAATCAGAAGAATAACTTGCACTATCAACAAGTTCATCGTCCAGATTATAAATCATAACTTCATCTCCCGAATTGCTTAAGCCATTTCCTATTGCAGCCCCAACAGAATAAACACTAATCAAACTAAAATCCAAATCATTAAAATAATCTGCAGAATAAGCCTCTTCAACAATTAAGTTTATTCTGCTGTTTCCATCTCCCTCTATAAGCAAAAGCAAATCTTGGTGTGTATGGTCTTTTATAGTCCACCCATCCATAGACATGCCTTCATCAAAAATAACCTCAACATATTCCCTATTGTTATCATTACCTTCAGGATTATACATAATCTCTGTAATTTCAGCATTGACAAAAATACTGCATAATAAAAAAATAAACATTACTAATAAAACGCGATAAATCATAAACTTAAAATAAAGATTTTATTAAATAACCCTACTAAGAAAATCACGAAATATTTACGAAATTAATTTCTCAAAACTAATTCCTTTCTTCTCAACAAGATCAACATCAATGTAATAATTATTGCCACCATTACTTTTACCCAGCTGATGAGGTTTAAGAAAAAACCATTTCATCCCATCAAACCTAATTCCAATCCATGCCTCTGCACCAAAGCCTTTAGAAAATTCAATTAATTCATCTATTTGTTCTTTAGTAATATACCTTCTTTGTTTTCCCTTGCTACTTTTGCATTCAATTGCTAAAGTTCTTCCCTTTTTACCTGATAACAAATCGGGACAAGGTAAGGGCATGCTACCACTTCCAGCCATACGAATACAAAACCATTTATTATCCCAAAATAAATGTAACAACTCTCTTTCAGTACGACTCCCCTTTTTTTTTGAAATGTTTATCAACTCTTTTTATTGATTGTAATATCAAAAGAGAAGTAGTGTTTAAAAGATTTATCAAAAAAGAAAAAAAACATAGAGACTTAAAGGTCTCTAGCTTTAACGGTTGCTCTACCGTTGTCTTTAGCTCTTCTGCAAGCATCATTGACTAATGATTGTACTTTCTTGCTAAGCTCATCTGCAAAGTCTCCAGCAACGTTCATACCTTTTGCTGATTCCTTTACCTTACTTCTTACAACTAACATTTCTGCCATTTTTTGACACCTCACTATGTTTTTATTGTTAACATGAAAAAGCACTCCAGAGAGCCTCTGCTTCATGATTTCAATAAAAAGAGCGGTTAATAGTATATAAACATTTCGCTGTTTAGGCCTTTATTTGCCGTTTTTTGGGGTTTTAGAAGCATCTTCAGGTTTCATGAAGGGAAACAACAATACATCTCTAATTGAGGTAGAGCCAGTCATCAGCATAACCATACGGTCGATTCCAATGCCTAATCCACCTGTTGGAGGCATGCCATATTCCAAAGACTCAAGAAAGTCTTCATCAAGTGGCACAGCTTCTTCATTACCTTCTTCCAGCTGTTTTGCCTCACGTTCAAATAACTTCCTCTGTAAAATGGGGTCATTTAATTCAGAATAAGCATTGCCTATTTCCATCCCACAGCAAAATGGTTCAAATCTTTCAATCAATTTTGGATTTCCTCTTTTAGGCTTACAAAGTGCAGTAGACTCAATAGGGTGATCAATGATAAATGTTGGCTGAATCAACTTATCTTCTACAAGTTCTTCAAATAACAATTGCATTCCAAGACCGCTTGTAAATTCGCCTTCGTATTTAATATTATGTTTTTTCAGTTGTTCTTTTAATTGTTTATCATCTAATTTTTCAATATCAATATCTGCAAATTTTTTTATTGCTGCAACCATAGTGTAACGTGGCCATGGTTTTTTAAAATCAATTTTATTGCTACCATATTCAAATTTAGTGCTTCCAAAAACTTTCTTAGCAGCATAAATATAAAGGTCTTCAGTGAAGTTCATCATGTCTTCATAATCCCAATAAGCAGCATAACATTCCATCATAGTAAACTCAGGATTGTGGCTTCGATCTATACTTTCATTGCGAAAGTCTTTGCCCATTTCAAAAACACGTTCAAATCCACCAACAATCAATTTCTTCAAATATAATTCATCACTAATTCTCAAATAAACATCCATCTTTAAATCATGCAAAAAAGAAGTAAATGGTCTTGCATTTGCACCACCATAAAGCGGCTGCAAGATTGGAGTTTCAACTTCCAGAAATCTATTCTGCTTCAGATATTCTTTGATAGCATCAATAATCTTGCTTCTTGTAAAAAATATCTCTTTGATTTTAGGATTACTAATTAAATCTAAATATCTTTTTCTATATCTGATTTCAACATCTTTAAGCCCATGCCATTTTTCTGGAAGTGGTCTTATGCCCTTTGTTAAAAGTGTAAGTTCTTTTACCTTGACACTTATTTCACCTTTTTTTGTTTTGAAAACTAGACCACTAACACCAATTATATCCCCAACATCAAGCTTGCTGAATATATCAAAGTTTTCTTTTCCAACAATATCTTCCCTAACATAAATTTGTAGCCTGCCTTTTTCATCCTGTATATGAGCAAATCCAGCCTTCCCCATTGGGCGGAAAGTCATAAGTCTCCCAGCAACAGAAACAGAAATTTTGGATTCTTCACCATCATTAAGACTGGAATGTTTTTTCAAAATCTCATCAGAATGATTTTTTTGATTGAATGAGTATGGGAAGGGATTAACTCCTTTTTCACGCAACTCATGGATTTTTTTTATTCTTTGCTCAACATACTCATTGCGCTCTGCCATACGTCTGCTTCAAAAAAATAGGTTTATATAGCTTTTGGGGTATTAAAGCAACATGAACCATATATTTCACTTGGGGAGGGATCCAGAATTAAGTGCTCTGGAAATAGTTTCCTTCCTTGACAGAACTAACAGGGGATATAAACTTCTAAAAATAACAAAAAAGATAATGTTAATATCATTAGATAAATTTGACCCAATATATGCAATTAAAGCATTGGGTGGAACAATCAAGATTTCTTCAGAAATAGACAATCCGGAGAATTATATAACAAAAGAGTTATCATTAATCAAATCAAAAAAAATAAATTATGGCATTAATGAAATAGAATCCTCAAAAGAAGCATTTAACAATTTAACAGACATAATAAAAATAACTGCAAAAAAAGAAAAATTAAGAGCATTTCACAAGCAAAAAACAGAAAGAGAGATTCCCCCGTCTAAATCAAAAAATTTAGATTTAGAATTAACACTTTATAAAAATAACATTTACAAAGTATCTGCAGTATCAGATCCAAAATCTTATGAAAAAAGAGATGAAAAAAGACCTTATTTTGATCCGCTAAAAGTTATTTCGGTAAGGTTAGCAAAAATACTGATTAATCTGGCGCAGCCAAAAAAGAACTCAGTATTATTAGATCCTTTTGCAGGATTAGGAACTATTTTACAAGAAGCATCATTGATAGAAATAAAATCTATGGGATTAGATAAAGATCCATTAACAGTTAAAAAATGTCAAAAGAATTTAATATGGGCCAAAGATAAATTTAAATTTAAAGTTTTTCCAAAAGTAATAAGATTAGATGTAGGTAATATGTCAAAGAGCACAAAAAACATTGACTGCATTGCCACAGAACCATATTTAGGCCCATACTTAAGAAAGCTGCCAAAAGAGCAGGAAGCAAGAAAGATTGCAGAGGAGTTATCCAAATTATATGAAAAATTCCTTAGAGAATCCTCAAAAATGTTAAAGAAAGGCTCAAAAATAGCTGTAATAATTCCAACATTTAAAACAAGAGATAATAAGCTAATCCGTGTAGGTTTTCAATCAATGATAAAAAAATACAATTTTGATATATTTCAGCCACTTAAAAATAACATAATACCATTGGATTACACTATGAAGGGAAGCAAATTAAGACGTAAAATCTATGTGCTAGAAAAAGTTTAACTTAACATTATTGCTCTTGGAATATCTTTAAAATGTCTGTCTCCAGTTAAAATTTTTGCATCTTCTTTTATATTTCCCATACTTTTGCAAAGTTGATAGGTTTTTTCTAAATCATCAATTTTAGTTTTCATCATTTAATATTTATAATATCTTGAATTTGACCTTTCACAACATATCCATTGATTATATTTTTTATTAATCCAGTTTTCATTTTTTTAATCTCTTTTTTATTCTCAAAGACATGTAGTTCTATATTCCTATTTAACCTGCATTCATAAGTGTTTTTATTAAAATCTGGAATATTTCCGAGAACAAACATATCAACATCTGAATTTTTGTACCAATCCCCTTTAATCATGCTTCCAAAAAGAATAATGGTTTTTACACTAGTTAATGATTCTAATTTAGGAAGCAATCCACTTTTATGGAGTTGCTCAAGAGCATAAATTTTTTTCAAGGAATAATAAACTGGATTATTACTCCCAACAGTAAAAAATGGAAATTCTCCTTTTCGTTTTATTCTTTTTATTAATCCTCCTCTCACAAATTTTTTCAACCATTTGTTTGCAACAGCCTTACTTACTTTTGCAACATTTACAACTTCTTCAAAATGCCACTCTTTCAGTGGACTATTTTCTAAAAGAATTTTTAATACATCATCTTCTTTGCTTTTACTAGCCATAAATTAGTATGTCTCAGTAATACTATTTAAGTCTCTTGGTTTAAAATAATGGTCATTCCGCCAGCAATATAGGAGATATTGCATATCTCTGCATATATCTTATAAAATGGTTCTTATTAATAAATAGTAACATTTATAATTTCAAAAATATCAAATTTTTCATCAAAATGGCTTCAAAAACTAAAACAGGGGATTTTTCAAGTTACAGGTTAGAAGGAAATCCAGTAGAAACAACACCCATAATTGGAAATTTAATAAACAATGAGTTAGGAGCATACATTCTTGAAAGATTAAACTCGAAATTTAAAGGAACAAGATTAGCATATCCTCCAAATGAAATGCCTCAAGAAGGACAGCCAATAAAATTCTCAAATTTTCCAAGGATATTGGATATAAACCAAGAATTAAGACAATTACCTGATATAAACATCAGACCTTTAACAGCAAGAGAGGCAGTAACATATTTTAATGCTAAAACAAAAGAAGGAAAACTTGTAATCCCTGAAAGAGACAAAACATATGCAGATACTATCTCAGTTTTAATAGCACCAAAAGAAGGAAGAAATGAAGCCCACGAAAATAGAATAATGGGAATACTTGGAATTTCAAGATTAGAAGAACCATTAGTGGTAAACGGATTAGGAGTAGCTCCAGCAGATAATGGAGATGGTTTTATTTTTGAAGAAACAGATGGCATAACAACAGAGCCTTATCAGGCAATTTTAGAATTAGCAAAATCAAAAGGTGTTGCAGTTCGGCAATCTTTAGAACAATCAGGTCTTCGCAGGCTTTTCCGTAACCAGGGTAGACTGAGTGCCAGGGATGATAGGCTCTTGATTGCTAAGGGGAGTGGCAGGGTGCAGGTTATTCAGGATCCGAAGGATCCGCGCACCGATTTAGAACTAGTAGACAGAGTATTACAAGAAGTAAGAAGAGGATTCACAAAATGACAGCAGATTTTTCAGGATATATATTACCAAGAGGAAGAACTTTAGCAGTAGTTGATAACCTAATCTACGACGAATTAGGTAAAGAAGCATTAGAAAAATTAAACTCAAAATTCAAAGGAACACAATTGGCATATTCTCCAAATGAAATGCCTCAAGAAGGACAGCCATTAAGATTCTCAAACATAAGATCATTATTCCTAGAGCAAGCAGTCGGAGAACTAACAAATAACAAAATAACACTATTAAGCCCTGAACAAATATTAGCTAACTGGAATAATATTCCAGAAAGAGATGAAACATACGCAGATTCTTCACTCGCAATTTATCCAAATGAAGGTCCAAACGAAACACACAGAAAAAGAGCACTAGGAATAATTAATATATCCAATCCAGCAGCACCAATCATAGTGTCAGGATTAACAATTGCCATAGCAGACAATGAAGATGTTTTTACATTAGAACCAACAAACCACACAGCATACAAGGAAGCACCATGGTTAGAAAAGACACAAATGATAACGTACAATCCAAAAACAGGAGAAATAGAACCTTCAGAAGATGGAATCATGGTTCAAGTTCCAAATGACCAATCAGGTCTTCGCAGGCTTTTCCGTGTCAGGGATGGGCTCGATGCCAGGTATGTTAGGCTCTTGAATGCGGATGAGGATGGTCGGGTGCAGGTTATTCAGGATCCGAAGGATCATCAAAAAAATTTAGAGCTTATACTAAAAAGAGAAGCATCAGAAATGCAGGCGAGATTGATGGGAGCATTAGAATATTTAAAAACAGGAAGCATTCCTAACAAGTAGATTTTTATATTCTTTATTTTTATTTTACGTATCCTAGCAATATCTAAAAAGCTTAAAATTAGAGCTGCATCTAGAAAAATACAAAACTGGTTCAATCTCTAGAGAAAATATCTCAAAAAGTATAAATGGATGGCTTGCCTATGCCGAAGGTTGAATACCCATAACCTAAGAAAAAAAGTAAGAAATCAATTAAATGCCTTAAAATTAACTATCCCTATGCAAAAGCAAACGAAGTTCAAATCACATTAGAAAAGCTTAAATAACTAAATTCTAAGATTATACCATGGGAAGAATCAAGACTCAGCTGATAAAACGTTCAACAGTAAAGCTATTAGAAGCTCAGAGAGAGCGATTTACGGACAATTTTGAAGAAAATAAAAAAACAGCACAAGAGATGTTAACCGATTCCAGTAAAAAACTAAGAAATATCATAGCAGGCTATGCCACAAGACTCGTAAAAAACGACAAAGACCTCTAATTCTGTTCTTATCTATTAAAGACAATAAAGATTAATAAATTAGGTAAATAACCCATACCAGTATCATTAACCACATTGGAGGAGAAAATGACAGAAAAAACAAAAGATAATGTTGCGGAAGACCAAACCGTATTTGTTGGCAACAAACCGTTCATGAAAATTCTATAGATCAAGTAGCTATGGATCATGTATTACGTAACGGGAGTGGTCATGCAGTTCACAACACAAAATGCAGGAAAATCAGTGGTAAAAGCAAGAGGGAAATTTATCAGCAAGGCAGTAGATATAGCTGAGGTAACTACAAAGAGATTTTTAGAAGGGCAGGTGGATATTTCAGACATATACACTAATAGCGAAGAATTCAGGAATTCCGAGGGAAAGAATGTTAGAGTCTCAACAATAGAAATCACACTAAAAAAGAAATAACCAAACATTTAAAATAAACAAATTTAGTTTAGGTTTAAGAGGTGAATGATGGAGAGCATATTCTTTGAGCTGGGCATAGTAATAAGTGTGGCAGCGCTCTTGGCAATTTTCTTTCGCTTGTTAAAACAACCACCATTATTGGCATATTTAGTAACAGGCATAATCATGGGGCCGGCAGTATTCAATTTAATCACTGCACAGAATGAATTTCAGACTTTTTCGCAGATAGGTGTTGCATTTTTGTTATTCATAGTTGGTCTAAATTTAAATATTAAAATTCTTAGGGAAGTCGGAAAAGTATCGCTTTACACAGGTTTAGGCCAGGTAATCTTTACATCACTGATAGGGTATTTTTTAATCATTTTTTTAGGGTTTACAAGAATAGAAGCAGTATACATATCACTTGCATTGGCATTTAGTAGCACAATTATTATTGTAAAATTACTTTCTGACAAAAGAGATATGGAAAGCCTTTATGGTAAAATATCCATTGGATTTTTGTTAGTGCAGGATGCAATTGCAATATTTATCCTAATAACCCTTAAAAGTTTTAACACACTGCAGATAGTTCCATCGGTAGTAGAATCCATATTTAAGGCAGTTATTTTGTGCATTATTGCTTACGTAGCATCAAAATTTTTCCTAAAAAAATTCTTTGAGAAAGTTGCAAAATCAACAGAAATATTGTTTCTCACAGCAATATCATGGTGTTTTATATTGTCAATATTAGCTGTATTTCTCGGGTTCACGATAGAAATAGGGGCATTTATAGCAGGCATCAGCCTAGCGTCATTGCCTTATACGACGGAAATATCAAATAAAATCAAGCCATTAAGAGATTTTTTTATAATACTTTTCTTTGTAGTAGTAGGATCATCTTTGTCTATATCAAACATAGCCTCCCATATCTGGATTATTTTTATTCTTTCAGTATTTGTTTTGATAGGCAACCCACTGATTGTTATGGGGATAATGGGACTGATGGGGTTCAAAAGTAGGACAGGATTCCTAGCAGGCCTAACGGTGGCGCAGATAAGCGAGTTTAGTCTTATTCTGGCAGCAGCAGGATTTAAGCTCGGGCATTTATCGACAGATGTTATTTCAATCATATCTGCAGTGGGAATAATAACAATTGCAATTTCAACCTACATGATAACCAACAATGAAAAGTTGTATTTATATCTTTCACCATTCCTAAAAATATTTGAAAGAAAAAATATATATGAAAAAAAACTGGCGCACCATAAAAATGCAAAGAAATACAACACTATCCTCATGGGAAGGCATAGGATAGGATACAGTGTCCTAAGAAATTTAAATAAAAAGAAAGACAAATTTCTTGTTGTTGATTTCAATCCAGCAGTTATCAAAGAATTAATCAGTAAAAAAATACCGTGCATATACGGGGACATAGCAGATCCAGAAATATTGGAAGAGTTAAAAAAATTCAATCCAAAGCTAATCATCTCAACAATACATGTATATGAAGACAGTGTCTTAGTGACTGAAATGTTTAGAAAAATAAATAAAAAAATAACAATAGTTGTAACTGCAAATACTGTAAGGGAAGCATTAGATCTCTATGAGCTAGGTGCAAACTATGTTATTATACCACATATCCTTGGTGGAGAAAGGGTTTCAGAAATGCTAAGAACCACAATTCCAAACAAAAAAAGACTGGGAAAATTAAGGAACAAGCACATAAAATCCCTAATAAATGCAGACAATGCACAGCAATAAGATGAC
Source organism: Nanobdellota archaeon (assembly GCA_030699455.1). Classification (GTDB taxonomy): domain Archaea; phylum Nanobdellota; class Nanobdellia; order SCGC-AAA011-G17; family UBA489; genus JABIKK01. The sequence continues at coordinate 34,515 of JAUYMN010000010.1, forward strand.
GCTGAAAGGATTTGAACCTTCGACCCCTGCCGCATGAAAGCAATGCTCTACCACTGAGCTACAGCGCCACAGAATTATCATTAAAATACAATTTAAAAGGGTTTTGCAATCAATCAGCGCCGTCATAAACCATCCAGAATCTAATACTCAAATTGTAGGGGATTAGCCTGACAAAAACTTTGGCATGTATGTTGCGTGCCTTAACACAGCTCACGCCACGGAACATTGCGCCATCCCCATTTCAGTCGTCGGGAGACATAACAGAAATTAGTTTCAACTTTTGAGAATGCCTATAAGTTAGAGTTCAAACAAGAAATAGGAAATAATATTTTTTGGGTGGGCTATGTATTAAAGAGACGCGCGCTTTTTTTGTTTCTTTTTTCTTAAAAAAAGAAAATGAGGATTTCCGTTATATGCTTAGAAAATAAAGGCTTATAAACTATTATTAAGTAGTGATATTATGGAAATAGATAGAACTAATAAAAAAAATGAAGGAGAAATTGTTATTAGAGACCTCTCTCCACCAGAAACAGAAGAAGTTTATGAAATGGGGAGAAATGAACCTTATTTTTGCGGTTTTTGGGATAGAGAAGTTATTGAAGCAATTCCAAATTCAAATGATTGTTATGCTCTAACGGCAAGAGTTGATGACGCTTTAGCAGGTTTTGCAATCGCACAATATTCTCCCACATTAAGAAAAGCTACTTGGGAAAATCTTTATGTTTCTCTAGAACACAGAAAAAGAGTTTATGATGGGACATCTGTTTCAAGAGCTTTAAGCGAAGCTATAATTAGAAAGATGCAATCTGTCGGAGCTACTTCTATAAATGGAATGACAGAAACAAAGAATTCTCAAATGAGAAGGCTATTTGAGAAATTAGATTTTGAAGAGATAGGGGAGTTTGTTTGGGAAAGAAAAGGGTTATAAACATTTTAGTTCTTTTTTAATAGAAATGGAAAAGAAAAAACAAATCCAAAAAAATGAATTTTTTGATATAAACAAATTTCCTGCAAAGGAAGGGATGTTAATTTTTGGTATTTCTATGAGCAAAATTTCAAGTTTGCAAAATGCGAAAAAATGCTTTTCGTATATTGAAGAATTAACAAAAAAAGTAAAATATCCTTATGTTGGTTTGACATTTTTGTATTCAGATAACCTTTATTTTTATCAAAAAGGAGATGCAGTAAAGTTAAACAAAAAATTTCAGCAATTAATGATTTCGCATAAAAATGAATTTCAAAAAATTTTGAATAAGAATCTATGGTATATTAGGGATTCATTCGGGTTTATAACATGGAATCAAGCCCTTATTGAAATAAAAAATTTTATGAATTATTTTTCAGAATTAAAAGATATTTATAACAAAGATAAAACATTTCAGAAATATCTTGAAGAAGATATAAAAGAATCAAAGAAGAAGATTGACGAAGAAAATGTTTTATTTATTCTAGAGGAGATTTTAATTTTTTATCTCGCCTCAAAAGGAAAATTAAAATTTCAGAATAAATATCTCAATGGAAAAGAAAAATGGGTTTTGTGGTGTTATCCAGGGAAACCTTTGAAATCTGAAATTTATCTTTATCAAAAAAATTTCTTTGAACTTGAGAACAAAGAAAACAATTATGAAAATTGCTATTATGATTTAAGCGAAAAGAGATTATACAATTACTATAATGTTGATTTGGAAACGCTGAAATTATGATATTTAGGAAATCTCCCTATAAATCCAAAAACGAAGTTTTTGCTGTCTATTTTTCTTGAAAAGAAAACTGTGCGCTCTCGTCTATCGACTCGGCACTATTTTAGTTTTGCGAACTCTTCGTAGGTTAGTCCTGCGTCTTTTATTATTCTAGAGAGCGTTCCTGATTTTAGCTCTTTGTGCATTGGAACTGTTAGTTTTCTTATGGTATCTTGTTCTTGTTTTTCAAGTCTGACATGTGATCCTAGGATACGTAGCAACAAGACAAATACTTTTTTTAATCGTTTGATTACGTCAATTCCAGAAATTCTAGGTAGTTTCATACAGTTAGAGCTATTTTCTCTCCTGTAAATACGACAAGTTCGTTAGTATCAGGCTCGATATACAGTTCCAATGCTTCCTTAATATTCGCTAAAGCTTCTTCACGAGTATCCCCCTCGGAGATACAACCATGTAATGAAGGGACATAAACAGTAAATCCCCCCTCTTTTGCAGGTTCCAAAATAACAGTTATCTTCATACCAGTAACATAGAGTTCGCAGTTTATAAAATTGCCGATTCTCAACTCTGATTTTTCGTCTTCGCCGAACATTGCACTAAAAATCAATTCATTTCAGAGATAATGTTCTTTAATTTATTGGCAATTTTATCCATATCATCTTCTGAGCCATATTTTCCAGACTTCCAAAATTGTAGCGTATCTGTTTCATACCGCGGAATCACATGAAAATGAACATGATCTACAGCTTGTCCTGCAGCTTTTTTATTATTCTGAACAATATTAACTCCTTGTGATATCTTTCCTAAAACTTTAGCCATCTTTTTAACCCTGATAATTAACTCCTGCAGGGCATTGTCTGGAATGTCTTCTATATCTTGGTAATGCATCTTTGGAACGACAAGCAAGTGTCCTGAGTTTGCAGGAGCAATATCCATAAAACTAACTACTCTCTCATCCTCATAGATTATCTTGGCAGGAATTTTTTTCTCTGCAATACTACAGAATAAGCAATCAATCATTTAATCCTCCTCTTGCCATTTCCCTCATTCTTTTAATAAATGAGTTTCTTGTGACTTTAACAGTTTTTTTCAATATTACTGGTTTCTTCAGACTCTTTTTAGGAACATATTTTTTTGAAGCAGTGGATTCTCTGAATTTTCCTCTTATCTTATTCATCCTCTTCTTCTTAGAATACAAAAGCCTAGGACTTTTTGATTTTCTTCCCATTTTATTCGATTATATATACAACGCTGACAGTTGTTTGAACATCAACGTCACTCGGAAAAAAAGAAGAATCTTCTCCAGTGGATTTTTCGGCATAAGCCATAAAGACAGGATAGGAATTGCTCTCAGTGCTTACGCTTTTTACTCCCTTAATTTTAACACCAAGTGCATCTGCAAGAATATCTGCCTTAATTCTCGCATCATTCACAGCATCATCCAATGCCATCTTATAAAACTCTTTTTGTGCATTATCGCTCAAGGTAAAGCTAATTCCGTCAACACGGTTTGCTCCGGCACTAATTGCAGCATCAACATAATTGCCGGATTTTTCAATGTTGCTGCTTGTTATATGTAGCATATGTGATGCAGTATAACCTATTAGCCTCTGCCTGCCTATGTCTGAGTAATCGTATTGTGGGTATAAATTAAATGAACTCGTTTCAATGTCTTTTGATTTGATTCCAGCTTTTTTCAATGCTTCTTCAACATCATTAACCAGCTTAGCATTATTATCGCTGGCTTCTTCAGCATTTATTGATTGTGTCTCAACTGCAAAATTAATTTCTATTTGGTCAGGGGAAGCAACAGCCTTTCCATTCCCGGAAACACTTAGCGTATCGACATCATTCACGCCAACAGATGCACTACCTGCAGAATAACACCCGCTAAGCAAAAGGGATGCAAGTATAATCAAAACAATGTGTAATTTCATATATTATTAGCTTCAGTTGATATTATAAATATTTCTAAAAGATATGGACCCGTCGGGATTCGAACCCGAGGCATCGCCGCAGCCAGCGGCGCATTCTACCAGGCTGAATTACAGGCCCATAAATAATAACAGATAAAATCAATTTAAAAATCTATTTAACAAATTCTAATTTTTCGCTTCAGAGATCCAAAATCTGCAGAAATATCCGCCTTTTTGAAAACATGAAGAATAATCCCCATTACTTCAATTGCCATTTTAATTATACACAAGTATAACTAGCATATAATGATTTTTGTGAAATATTCAACAAATCAGCGAATTAGCATTTTTCAGGCAGTAATCATAGCTTACTAAAAGAAATAGAGCCATTAAGAAGTCTTCTAACAGTTTCATTTAAATCTTTAATCTTAATTCTTTTTTGTTTTTCAGAATCTCTATCTCTTAAAGTTATATCATTCTTCTTCAAACTATCATGGTCAACAGTAACACAATAAGCAGTTCCAACTTCAGCAGCACGCAAATATCTTTTACCTATACTTCCAGAGTAATCATACTCAACAACAAATTCTTTTTCTAACAACTTTTTAATTTCAATAGCTTTCTCAGGCAAACCATCTTTTTTTAATAATGGAAAAATTGCAACATCAATAGGACTTAAATGGTAAGGTAATTTAAACATTGTTTTACCAGCATCCTTGCCTAATTTAGAATAAAATATATCTAACAATGCAAAAACAGGTCTGTCAATACCAAATGCAATTTCTATTATATGCGGAAAAAAATCCTTATTGCTTTCATCCTTTGCAGTTAATTCTTCCTTAGAATGTTTAGAATGCTGCCTTAAATCATAATCTGCCCTGTCATGTACCCCGCAAACCTCAGTCCAGCCAAAACTATTCAAGTTTATCTCAATATCCCATGCATCGTCAGCATAGAAAGCCTTCTCATCAGGATGGTGTTGTCTTATCCTTATTCTTTCAGAAGGAATGCCCATATTCAAAAACTGATTATAAGCTAGCCAGACACACCAAGCATAAGCTTTAGTTTTAAAATATTTCTTCTTAACAGCCTCATCAACGCTTGTAATTTCATGTTTTTTATTTGATTTTTGTAAATTATAATTCCATAATGGCAATTTATCTTTTTTCACTTCATCAAATTTTTCCCAGTTATTTTTTTCTTTAGGGTCAACAAATATCTGCCCCTCTGCCTGTGTAAATTCCCTGCTTCTCAATAAGCTTTGTCTAGGACTTATCTCATTCCTAAATGCTTTGCCAATTTGGAAAACACCAAAAGGTAGTTTCCTCCTGAAGTACTCATAATATCTTTTATACGGCAGATAAGTTACAGTTGCAGTTTCAGGTCTCAAAGAAGAATCTTCGCCAGCAACTTTGGTCTTCATCATCAGACTTTGTTTATTTATTTTATTCTCCAATTCACCGTTGCAGGAAGCACACTTTATTTTATTTTTGTTAATAAAATCTAATAATTCTTTATCACTAAAAGCATCAGCGCTAACATCATGTTCTTCTTCAATAAGCTTATCTGCTCTGAATGCAGACTTGCATTTAGTACACTTAATTATCCTGTCATCAAATGTATCCAGATGACCGGAAGCTTTCCAGACAATATCAGGCAAAACAATGGGACACTCAACTTCCCACATCTGATGGCTTTGAAACGTTCTTCTCACAACACCTTCAACTTTGTCTTTCAATAATTTTCCAATTGGACCATAAGAATAAAATCCAGCCACACCACCATAAATTTCAGGAAAAGGCCCCCAGATAACCCCTTTGTTCTGCATAAACGAGGTTAACTCACTCAAGAATTCATCTCTTTTCTTTTTGTCTACCTTGACTGGCTTGTTAGGCATAAATTTACTCACAAGATTTAGCTTTATAACCCTTTCCTCAAAATTGTCCTCAAGCAAAGATGTTTTATTAATCACTATACAAGGATGACAAATAAAAAGGCTTAAAAAGGCTTAACTATTTTAAATCTTTATGACAATTCATATTCCAAGAAGAAAAATAGAAACTAA
>JAUYMN010000025.1 GCA_030699455.1 Nanobdellota archaeon
GATTAATGTGTCTATGGGATTTGTTCTCGTTATAATACTGCCACCAGAAGTAATTTGATAATTTCTTAAATCTCCGTTAGGATCTGTACAATGGCCTTGAACCCTGATTTGCAAAGGAGACATTCCTGAAGTCGGGGAAACAGAGAGAGTATTTTGTGGTGGATTGCTTGGATCTACGGGGTTTTTATCACACCCTATCAAAGAACCAAGGCCCAAAGCACCTGCTGTCAAGGTTGAATAGATTCCTCTTTTCAGCTTGCCTATTAAACCATTTTTAGTCATGTTTTTTAATAGTTTCCAAACTATATAAATCTTACTATTTGTTGTCACTATTTAGGGATTATAAAAGATAGGTTTTGGATTATTATAGAAATCTTTAAATATTTGAATATCTTTTAATTATTCATGCCACAGACATTAGAAATGGCGGTATCTGGAAGTGTCATTCCTTCAAATAAAGATATCTCTGACAGGGAAAGATTACTATTAGGAAAACTTGATTCTTTTGAAGCTCCATATCTTGAAGAGAAGCTAATGGAAAAAGGATTATTTGGTTCTCACGAAGAATATGCTGAGGCTTTTGGTGAATTTAAGAGGTTTGTCGCTTTAACAATGATGTATGGCAGGGATATGAGTATGATGAGCAGAAAAGTTGATGAAGTCTGGCATCAATTTATACTATTCACCCCACAGTATCATCAATTTTGTAATGATTTTTTAGGAGGATATATGCATCATCTGCCAAAAACATCCCAGACTCCTCTCAGTTCAAACGGAAGAAAAAATTTAATCAATAATTATAGAGAAGCTTTTGGTGAAATGCCTTCCATTTGGAATGTAAAGTCCAGTTCAGATCCTTGTGAGGCTTGTGGTCCTGCTGCATGTGCTCCTGATTGTAGTAACGAACGATAAGTACTAATGTTTTCTAGCAATTATCACTGAAAAACCATGTCTATGCGGTTTTCCTAATTTTCCATGTTTTTGTATTTCGCTTATTCCTTCTTTATAACCAAGAATTTCCCAATCAGAATAATGAGATTTTAATTCCCCATTTTTAAATAAATAAGGGAAATTTTTATTGGGGTTTTCTTCTGTAAAAACATTTATCACATTTAATCCATCTTTCTTAGTGTTTTCCTTTACCTTTTTGATTATTTTCTTTATTTCGTTTTCTTTAAGAAAGTGAAGCGTTGCGTTTGATATTATTACATCATATTTTTTATCAAAATTGAAATTCTTTATATCTTTAACAAAAGATCTTACATTCAAGCCATTATTTTCAGCAATAGTCTTAAATTTCTTTATTCCTTCTTCAGAAATATCAACTCCTGTTACATCAAATCCATTCTTGGCGAGAAATAAAGCATTTCTTCCTTCTCCACAACCCAAGTCAAGAACATCTCCGGATTTCTTATATTTTAAAATTAACTTAACACCTTTATCTGGTTCTTTACCCCAATAGCATTCTTCTTTCTTATATTGCTCATTAAACATTATAAACATTAAAAATTACAATATAAATAAGTATTGGTAAGGCAACAAAAGAAGAATAATATTTATAAAACTCCTTATACTTGTTAATTAAGCAAAATGGTTTGGAAAAAAGAGGGTGTATTATTTGGTTTAGCAATACTTTTAACCATATTTTTTAATCTGAATATCATTGAAGCGGGAACCATGTGCGCAGATAACCAGATAATTCTCAGGCTTTCTTCTCCAACAAATGCCCACGGAGAAGTCTGGAATGGCGCGGGCGGATACACTACGGAAATCTGCTATGATAGAATTTTCGGAGCCCCTGCTGTGAATACAGATAGAACCTGTCAGTCTCTGAATACAAATAAAGTTGTTGGATTATCTGCTTCAACAAATGCACATGCGGAAGACCCAAGCTTATCAAATTATCCCATAAATGTCTGTTATGGAGATTTAAGCTGTACAGCTAGAACAGGAAGTTGTGTTGGAAACGAGAGCTTGGTTGTAAGTCTATCTGCAAATACTAACGCGCATTTATCAAATAGTTCATCTTATCCAGTAAGTATTTGTTGTACTGCTGCGGCCCCCCCTATATCTTGCACCCTAAACTCCGCCTCATGGGATGTTACTGAAACTGTCGAGGGGCAGAATGTGGATTTGGAGGTCATAACGACAAACTGCCAAGGGCTTGCAATGTCTTTTGATGTTAAAGAAAGAGATGGATTTGGTGGTAGTGATGATAATGTTGCAACTAACCCTGTAAATGTTAATGTTGCTCTCGATGGAACAGCTGTTACAAACTGGACAGCAGAATGGCAGGCAGAAGGCTGGCCAGAATCAGACCCTCCTGAATATTATTTCACTGCAACTCTTGTAAGCACAGGAGAAAACATACAAAGCTCCAATGAACTTTTAGTTTACCAGACAATTCCGGAACTTCCTGAGGGAATCGTTATCTGTTCTGATTATGGAAATCAGCAGGCATGTAATGATGATTTGTATCAGGTGGCTGATAACAGTGTTCCAGCCAGCGTTGACTGCAGCGATCCTAACGTGGATTGTTCATGTTCATGGAATACAGGTACCATGAGCTGTGATGCCAGCTGGACTCAACAGAATTCTTCTGGCTCAGATATAGGAACATGTTATTACGTAGAAAGCAGCACAGACACCTGCGAAGATGATGGGTATTTGACAGTGGATTTGATTGCTACATGGATTTGGGATTCTTCTTGTGACAGTGCCTGCCAGACACAAAATCAGCCACTTGCGGCAAGCTGCCAATCAAGTCAGGAAGTTTTCCAGTGCCCTGCACAAATACCATTGCCTTTCTTTACTTTCTATAACTTGCTGGCTGCACTGGTTTTGATTGCAATTGTTTACTGGGCAATCAGCATGAGGAAAAGAAAGAGAAGAAGAAAAAGATAGCACCGAGGAATATTCACTAAAATTTACAACAAATTTATAAAGTGTTTTCGTCTTTTTATGGAATAAAAGATGGTCGGCAAAAAGAGGTTTTTTATTGCGTTTTTTCTGGGCATATTTTTAATTAGTTTTGGCTCTGCCAGTTTTTCTGTCGGAAAAGCGAATTACTCGATTGAAAAAATTTACGGGCCTTCTGCCAACATTACTGGCTGGGTAAACATGAGCCTTTCTTCTGAACCATTGAACTCTGTCTTTGAGGATTCAGGGGGAAATTCCGCAAGTCTTTCTCAGGTATTGAAAAATAACATTGCATACTCTTATTCCTGTTCTCCTGTAGATTGCAAAGATGACTATCTGGCAAGCAATGCCGGCCAGACAAAAACCGCAACATTAAATTCAGGAAATTCCAAAATTTACGGAATAAAACTTACAGGGAAAATCTTCAA
>JAUYMN010000027.1 GCA_030699455.1 Nanobdellota archaeon
CAATTGCAGACAACATAGCTGTTACTATTGCAGGAACTGTTAGTGATGCGCAATTGCTTACTAAACTGATTACTGCTGAATTAAGATTAAGAAGAGTAAGAACAGGCCATTCCATGGGTGCCAAAGAAGCTGCCAGTCTGTTAGGAACTATTGTCTATCAAAACATAAGAAGATTAAGCCCGATAATGGGTATAACAGGATTTTTATTGGCCGGCACTGACGGGGATGAGTTTTGTTTGTATGATATTGGAGTTGATGGGAGTGTTTTGAGCCATAATGATTATGTTTCGGATGGCAGTGGATTTATGATGGCTTTTGGTGTTATGGACACATTATACAGAAAAGATATGAAAGTGAATGATGCAGTCAAATTAGCCGTCAAGGCAATTAATGCTGCAATGCAAAGAGATGCAGCTACTGGTGAAGGTATTGATGTGTATACTGTTACAAAGCAAGGAGTGAAAAAAGTATTTGCTGAAAGGCTCAATACAAATATAACAATATAAATAGTTCTGTGGCATAATAATTATTTTTAGAGAATTTTTAGATAAAAAATGGCGAACATTATAGAAGAGATATTAAAAGAGCTTCCTAGCGAAGCTAAGATTAGTGATACCTATTTTGAGGGAGCTAATATCATACTTTATACCACAAGCAAAGATTTCTTCATTAACAAGGGTGATGTTATAAGAAAAGTTGTTAGCAGCATCAAGAAAAGAATTGAACTGAGACCAGATCCTAGTCTGTGTATGGAAATTGAAAAGGCAGAAAAAGAAATAAGGAAAATAGCACCCGAAGAAGCTGGCGTTTCTAATATTATTTTTGATCCGCAGAGATCAGTAGTTATAATTGAAGCAGAAAAACCTGGATCCGTTATTGGCAAACAAGGTGAATTGTTAAGGGAAATCAAAGAAAAAACATTGTGGGTTCCTATTGTAAAGAGAAGTCCTGCTCTAAAGAGTCAAATTATTGAAAACATCAGAGGCGTTTTGTATCAAAATAATGATTACAGGAAGAAATTTTTGAATAAAGTAGGACATAGGATTTATGATGGCTGGACTAAGAAAAAGAAAGAAGAATGGGTGAGAGTTACTATGCTTGGAGCTGGCAGACAGGTCGGAAGAAGTGCAGTACTTGTGCAGACTCCTGAAAGTAATATACTTTTGGATTGCGGAATCAACCCTGGTATACCTGAAGGTCCTGGTGCATATCCTATGCTTGATGGTCCTGAATTCAAGCTTTCTGATTTGGATGCAGTAATACTGTCACATGCGCACACAGATCACAGCGGGTTTATTCCATTCCTGTATAAAATGGGTTATAGGGGGCCGGTTTATTGCACTGCACCTACCAGAGACATTAGTGCCTTGCTTGCTCTGGATTCTATCGGTGTTTCTTTCAAACAAGCAAAGAAGAATTTGTTTGATATACAAGACGTCAAAGAAATGGTAAAACATACTATCACATTAGACTGGGAAGAAGTTACTGACATAACTCCTGACATAAGATTAACATTGTATAACTCGGGTCATATTCTTGGGAGTTCAATGACGCATCTTAATGTTGGTAATGGCCTGCATAATTTCCTTTATACTGCAGACATGAAGTATCTAAAAACAAGAACACTGGATCCCGCACATACAAAGTTTCCAAGACTTGAGACTGTGATGATAGAAAGCACATATGGCGCAAGAGACAAAGTTCTTGGCTCAAGAAAAAAGGCAGAAGATGATATGATTAAGATCATAGAAGATACTGCAAAGAAAGGTGGAAAAATTTTAATACCTGTTTTAGGTGTTGGAAGGGCACAGGAAGTCTTGCTTGTTGTTGAATCTGCTATAAGAGAAGGAAGAATGAAAAAAATTCCTGTTTATGTTCAAGGAATGGTTTGGGATATTACTGCCATTCATACTGCTTATCCTGATTTTATGAATAGAGACTTAAGAAGAGCTATTTTTCACAAAGATGAAAATCCTTTTTTGAGTGACTTATTTAAAAAAGTTGGAAGCAAAAAAGAACAAGACCAGATTATGGAAAGTAATGAGCCTTGTATTTTGATATCGACTGCTGGAATGCTCAATGCAGGAGCAAGTTTAGAATATTTTAAGAAAATGGCTGACAATCCAAAGAACAGCCTGATTTTTGTAACTTATCAGGGTCAGGGAACATTGGGAAGAAGAATACAAGATGGTGAAAGAAAAATAATATTTAATGAGGAAGGCAGAGCAAAAGAAGTTGAAGTTAGATTGGGAATATATTTTATTACTGACTTTACAGGTCATGCAGGAAGAGGAGAACTGATAAAATTCATTAAAGATTTGGAGCCAAGGCCAAAAAAAGTTATTGTACAGCATGGGGAAAGTTCTGGTTGTCTAGATTTGGCTTCTAGTCTGCATAAACTTTACAGAATTGAGACTGTTGCTCCTAAGAATCTTGAAGGTATAAGGCTTAAGTGAAATACATCCTCGGGGTGACGGTATTAGGATTTTTGATTGGTTTATTTATTGGTGGTCTTGCGGAAACTACTGCCGACTATACACCTGACAGAATGAGTGCAGGAAATCATGTTGCAAATGATGAAATAAAACTTCTTGGAAACAATGTATTTATTAACCTAGATGGAAAAAAGTTAATTTGGTCTGAATTTGAAAATACTAATTCTATGATTCCTGTTTTTGATAAAGGGCATAACGGGCTTGAGTTTGTTCCCGATCACCCAGATGAAATAAAAGTTGGTGACATAATTTCTTTTGAGTATAATAATGAAGTAATAATTCATAGAGTTGTTGATATTGGTTATGATGATAGTGGAATTTATTATATAACAAAAGGTGATAATGCATTAGAAAAAGATTCAGGAAAAAGAAGATTTGGAGATGTTCATGGTGTTATGTTTGGTGTCATATTTTAGGTAGGTTCACCTATAGAAATTAACAAGAGTTTGATTATCTACTCATCCTCTTCATTGTTTATTTCAAATTGAGTCAGGCAGTGTTGTGAACAAAACTTGTATATTTTTCCATCTACTTCTTTTGGAATTACTTCATCGTCATCAAGTCTTTTGTTGCAATTCTTGCATCGTCTGGATTCTGGTTCTTCGTCATAGCCCTTCATGAAGCCCTCATCAATGTCTGTTATTTCATCTTCGTTGTCCATGAGATCTTCGCGGCCATCTTCAGAATAGATTCCAATTTCTTCGTTGTCTTCCGTACTTTCCTGCTCTTTTTTGGAGTACTCATTCATAAAAAAATTGGCATTTATTTTGTTTTTAAATATTTGGTATAGGCAGAATATATGTCTTGGAGGAGGCGGAGGGAAAGAGGTGCTAGGGAAAGATAGGAAACCCCCCGCCTGCGTCCATGACTATGATGTGAGATAACTCCGTCAAGTTATTGAGTTAATTTTTGAAGGATTTTTGGTTATCACTTCTCTTTTTTACCTGTTGTAAATTAATAGATTAAACTTCTATATAAACCTTTGTTACTACCTTGCAATTTTTTTAATACGTCCCAAAAATTGCCGAATTTGGGGGAATAGATGCATATACTGCAGTATATATATCATATTTTATTTGACTTATTTCTTATAATTTGGTATGCTTTTATGACTGCATCAGACACACATTCATTATATTGATAAACCCAAGCCTCTAAAGTCCACAAAAAGTTTGTAAAATAAGGTCTGGCAGTACAAACACTCCATAAAGTAAAGGTTTAAATAATTACTAAGGACTATTTTACCAAGAGGTGATTTAGTGGCACATATATCTGAGAGGGAGCATGACCTGCCTGATGCAGTTATTGCGAAGTTATTGAGAATTGCAGTCGAAGATAAAAGTGTTGTTTCTTTGGGCCCCGGAGAGCCAGATATGAATATGCCACAGCCTATAATCGAAGAGGTCAAGAGATGCGCTTCTAAAAGCAACCACTATAGCCCGCCAGGTGGAAGAATAGAATTGAGAGAAGCCATTGTTAAAAAATTAAAAAAAGACAATAATATTGATGCAAATCCAGATAATATCATAGTTACAACAGGAAGTCAGGAAGCACTTTTATTGGCAACTGCCTGCAGCCTGGATGTCAGTGAGCAGGTCATAATTCCAGATCCAAGTTTTTTGGGATATCTGCCAACTTTTGAATTATTCAATGCTTTTCCTATTGCCCTGGAATTAAAGCCTGAAGATAACTGGAACATTAATCCAGATGCGATGAAGAAGTTAATTGATAAGAAAAAAACAAAAGCCATACTAATCAACAGCCCATCTAATCCTACTGGCAATGTTTTGCCAAAAAAAATATTGGAAGAGATCGCAGATATTGCAGTTGATAATAACTTATACATTTTCAGTGATGAGGCTTATGAAAAATTAATTTATGATAAAAAACATTTCAGTATTGGTGCTTTGAATGGAATGAAAAATAATGTAGTTACACTCCAGACTTTTAGTAAATCTTACGCAATGTGTGGTTACAGGGTTGGATATGCAGTGGGTCCGTCACCACTAATTGAAGCCATGAAAAAAATACATATTTATTCAACTTTGTGTGCACCAACAATTTCCCAGATGGTTGCTGTCAAAGCTCTTAGCCTGAATAAAAGCTATATTGACAAGATGGTTAATGAGTATGATAGGAGAAGAAAAATGATTGTTAAGGGATTAAACCAAATCGGGCTTGATACTGTTACACCTAATGGTGCATTTTATACATTTTCTGACATCAGCCATTTGAGCGATGACAGTTTTAAATTCTCTTATGACTTATTAAACAATGGCAAGGTTGCAGTTGTTCCTGGAAGAGAATTTGGAAGATTTGGCGAAGGATTTATCAGATGTAGCTATGCAACAGATTATAAAAAAATAGAAGAGGCGCTTAGAAGAATAGACAGGTTTGTTAGTAAAACTAGTTAAAATGACAAATGTAATGGATTTTTTAGGATTTGAAAGTGGAAAGTCTGCTACATTGGATGACCATAGACAGCTTCATGCCCCCTCTGGAAAGTTTCTGAGACATGCAATATTTGGAATGAATGATGGTTTAGTCAGCACTATTGCTCTTCTTGCAGGTCTTGTTGGTGCTGGCATTGGCGCAGATATCATAATAATTGCAGGATTTGCTGAAATGTTGTCCGGTGCCATTTCTATGTCTCTTGGGACTTATATAAGCACTAAGAGCCAGATTGAGTTTTATAAAAGAGAAGTAAAGAAAGAAATGGATGATATGGAAAGATTGCCTGCTGTTGAAAAAAATCATGTAAAGGAAATATATAGGCGAAAAGGTTTTGATGGTGTTGAGTTAGACAAGATTGTAGACAGGATAACCTCCAGCAAAAAAATATGGTTGGATGTTTTAGTTACAGAAGAATTAGGTTTAAGTAGTTCTAAGATAGAAAATGCTGTTACTTCAGGTATTGTAATGTTTTTTGCCTTTGTTTTTGGATGTTTTATCCCGCTGTCATCTTTCATGTTTGTTCCGGGTGAATTTGCACTAAAAACTGCAATAGTTTCCTCTCTTGCCATATTGTTCTTAGCTGGCGCTGGAAAGACACACTTTACAGGAAAGAATTGGATTAAAAGTGGAATTGAGATGGTACTGATTGGAAGTCTAGCTACATTTGTTGCTTATTATGCAGGTCAATTTATCAGTCATTTCATTGGATATCTGGTATGAATATTGGCTATCAACTATTTTTCATTTAGTTTAGAAAAGATTTTCTTCAGTACTTAGTCAGTAGACTTATGTGCTTGCTGCAATTACTGATTACTATAATAACGCAGCAGAAAGTAATGAGCTCAACAATGAAAAAAATACTACATTTTCAGTCTAGCTAAATTTTTAAGCTGGGCTTTCCTTTTCTATTTTTATGAATAAACTGTTATTTGGGACTGCAGGAATACCACTGTCTTGCATAGGCGATACTATTGATGGAATAAAGACAGTCAATGGCCTTGGTTTAAATTCCATGGAACTGGAGTTTGTAAGGAGCATTAATGTGTCATCTGAGATGGCTCCTAAGATAAAAAAGGCTGCCAGAGAAAAGGACATAATTTTAACATGTCACGGACAATACTTTGTAAATTTAAATGCATTAGAAATTGCCAAATTAAAAGCAAGTATTCAAAGAATTCTATCTGCTTCTAAAAGAGCTTATGAGTGTGGTGCATGGAGTATATGTTTTCATATGGCTTATTATATGGGGCAGGATAAGCCAAAAGTTCATGATAAAGTTATCAATGAAGTTAAAAAAATAAGAAATATCTTAGACGATGAAGGGATAAAAATCTGGTTGAGACCAGAAACAACTGGAAAAGCAACACAATGGGGGGATTTAATTGAAACTTTAAAATTGACCCAAGAAGTTGAAAATGTCCTTCCATGCATAGATTTTTCACATCTGCATGCAAGAAGCGTTGGAAAATATAATACTTATGATGAATTTAAATGGCAAATGGAGCAGGTTGAAAAATATGTAGGAAGGGAAGGGCTGAATAACATGCACATACACCTTGCAGGAATAAATTATGGTGAAAAGGGAGAAAAAAACCACCTTGTTCTTGATGATAGTGATATGAACTATAGGGATTTGCTAAAAGTCTGGAAGGAGTTTAAAATAAATGGTGTGGTTATAAGCGAAAGTCCTAATGTTGAGACAGATGCCCTGTTATTGCAAAAAATTTATAAAAGGCTGTGATAAAAATTTTACATGGGAGAAAAAAAGAAATATACCATTGTGTATGACAGGCCTTCATGTATAGGTGCTGCTGCTTGCGAAGCTGTTGATAGTCTTAGATGGAAAATAGCTGATTCTGATGGAAAAGCAGATCTTATTGGTGGTATTGAAAAAGGCGAGGAGCCTGGAACCTTTATTCTTGAGTTTGATGAGGACGATTTAGAAAAAGTCAAGGAATCTGCCGAAGTTTGTCCAGTTAACGTAATCCATATATATGATTCTGATGGAAATAAAATTATCTGACCTTTCCCAGTATTGAACTAATGAGGGTTGTCTTGTGCATTAATAAGGCATATAGTTAACTTTTAATACTTATTTATCCTGATATACACCATGACAGCTAACCTAAAATCAACTGCTAAAAATATCAAGGAAAAGAGAAAAGAAGCAGAAAAAGTGTCTGATGAAGATAAAAGGTTTAATGAAGCATATGAGGCTTTGCTTGAGTATAGAGATGGTTATGTTGTTGACGACAATGAAAGCCCATTTTGCTGTGAGGATTAAGATGGATTTTAAAAAATTATTTGAAGCTGGAAATTTAGATACTGGATTGAAGAATAATCTTAGCAGTAGCGGGATGCTGAGTCTTGCTGTTGAAGGAAGCCATGCATGGAAAAACCATATAAAAATATGTAATGTAGCAAAAATAATCAGCATGAATATTGGTGGTGAACGCATAGAAGTTATTGATGAAACTGGAAACAGACTTTTGGATGGCAATGAATGGAGAATTGGACTTGAGAATAAAGCCAAGTTGATGATTGAAGGCCAAAAAGTAGTTGAAGAAAAGCCAAAAGAAAGTATTAATTCCGAAAATTTTTCTATTAGGATGGATAGTGAACTGTATGGTGGCCATTTGCTTGCTGCAGGATGCATGTGCGGTGTTAAGATTGAAGTTGGAGATGTAAAGCAAAAGAGCAATGAGTATGGAATTACTGCGTCTTCAAGCGGAGAAGTTTACGCTTCTGGTGAAAGCCCTAAAAAAGGCAGTATTTATTCTGGATAATGGAAGGTATTAAGATAATTAGGTGGGATGGTGAAAAACCTACTATTAAAATGATAAAAAGTTCTTTAGATGATGAAGGTCTTGATTATTATCTGTTTGTAACTTATCCTGAAGATAAATTTGAAGAACATAAACACGACAACCATGAAATAAGAATTGTTGCTGAAGGGAAAATGGAATTTGAAATCAGTGGGAAAAAATTTGTTCTTGAAGCAGGTGATAGAATTGAAATGGAACCAGGAATAAAACATTCTGCAAAATCTTTATATTCCGGAAGGACTGTATGTTTTGCAGCTAAAAAATGACAAGAGTAGGAAGCAAGGAAAAAAATAAATGCCCAAAGTGTGGAAGCAGTCACATTGAAATTGAAGGTGATGATTTTTTTAGTTATTTATTGTGCATGGAATGCGGTTTTGATGAGAGTTTAGAATATGAAGCTGATGCCGGAGACAGAAAAAACAAAGGTGGAAAGAGTAGCCCATATAAGAGGGGCGGTGCTTTACGAGTGCAGAAGAGATAGTTTTTGCACCAATTTATAAACAAAAGAATTAAAAACAAGAGATTTCTTTTAGGAGTCCTATGGCAGATGTGCTTATGGTGATAGCTCCTGATGGATTCAGGGATGAGGAATATTTTCATGTGAGGGAAGAACTTGAAAAGGCCAAAAATAAGGTGATGGTAGCAAGCCTTAAGGATGTTGCTGTAAGTTCTGTTGAAAAAAAGGAAGTTGTTGTTGATCTTTTGATTGATGAGGCAGACGTCGCCGATTATGATGCCATGATAATATCTGGTGGTCCTGGTGCAAGCATATATTTTGAAGAAGAGAAAATTTTAGAGATGTGCTATCAGACAATTGAGCAGGGAAAAATTTTAGGAGCCATTTGTATTGCTCCGGGAATACTTGCAAGAGCAGGTGTTTTATCTGGAAAAAAAGCAACTTCTTTTGAAAGCGAAAAATCAAATCTTGATGAAGCTGGCGCAATAACATCTGACAGTCATGTTGTTGTAGATGGACAAATAATAACTGCCGATGGCCCGCAAGCCTCAAGAGAATTCGGAAAGAGAATTGTTGAAATGTTAAATGGCGAAGTCAAAAAAGACCATGATAATTCTAAGGAAGAAAGCAAAGAATATTATCCGCCGGAAAGTGAAGGGGATAAAAAAGAAGATTCTGATGATGGTTTTCCAGAAAACAAACCCTACTATGATGAAGGAAAAAGACAGTATGAAAAAAGAGTCACTGAAGATGAAACCGGAAATGTTTGAATATATCTAATTCTTAAACATAATGTTTATATAGCTTATTTGTAGGCTTTAACCCATGAGAGATGTAATTATCATTGGAGGTGGAATTTCTTCGCATACTGCTGCCCTGTATACTGCAAGAGCCAGCCTAAAGCCATTAGTTATTAGCGGTCCAGAGCTGGATCAATTGAGCCTGACTACCTCTGTAGAAAATTTCCCAGGATTTCCTGATGGGATTCAAGGTCCTGATCTAATCAACAATGCAAAGAAGCAGGCTCAGAAATTTGGAGCAGAATACATTGAAGGTTTGGTGGATTCTTTTGAGGTTAACGAAAATAAATTTATTGTTGGAGTTAAAGATAAAAAATATGAAGGAAGAACTATAATAATATGCACGGGAGCGAGTGCAAGAAAACTGGGAATACCCGGAGAAGACAAATATTTTGGAAGAGGTGTAAGTACTTGTGCTGTATGTGATGCGGCATTATATGGCGGTAAAGATGTTGTTGTTATTGGTGGAGGAGATTCTGCAATGGAAGAATCATTAGCCCTGTACAAATTTGCAAAAAAAATCACAATTGTGCATAGAAAAGATACTTTTAATGCAAGCAAGATAATGCAAGACAGAGTTTTGAAGCTTACAGATAAAATAAATGTCATGTGGGACACTTCTGTTACTGAAGTTCTCGGAGATGGCAAGTTTGTAACAGGAGTTAAGACAAAAAATATTAAAACCAATGAGGAAAGTGAACTTAAAGTTGATGGGATGTTTTTGGCTATTGGTCATATTCCAAATGCAAAGATATTTGAAGGAAAGATTGATTTAGATGAGCATGGCTATATTATTACAGATAAGCTTTCCAGAACAAATATTGAAGGCGTTTATGCTGCCGGAGATGTTCAGGATCCAATATTTAGTCAGGCGGTAACTTCTGCCGGCACTGGATGTCAGGCCGCCATTCAGGCAGAAAGGCGTATTGAAAACTTAAAAGCAAAGGGAGAGTATTAAAATGGTTAATTATGATAATATAGGTCCAGAAAAGATAGTTGAGGTTTACCATCCAAAGAGCGGGATGAGGGGTTTTGTTGTAGTTGATTCTAATGCACTGGGGCCTGCAAAAGGTGGCGTAAGGATGACTCCAACTGTAACTATTGAAGAAGTTTCCAGGCTGGCAAGAGCCATGACATTAAAAAATTCACTTGCAGATCTTCCTTTTGGCGGTGGAAAAGGGGGAATCATTGGAGATGATAAAGCAATGAGCAAAGAAGAGAAAGCTGAATTTGTGAGAGCATTTGCTGAAGGGATGAAAGTTATATCTCCAAATCTGTATGTCTCTGCCCCAGATATGAACATGGCTGAAGAAGAGATGAGAATATATGCTAACACTATTGGCGACATGAAATCTTGCACCGGAAAGCCAAAAGATATGGGTGGGCTCCCGCATGAATTAGGAAGCACAGGTTTTGGTGTGTTTCATGCTACAAAGATTGCAATAGAACATATGGGGATGAACATGAAAGATATTACTTTTGCTGTTGAAGGTTTTGGAAATGTTGGATTCTTCGTCAGCAAATTTATGACTGAAGCTGGTGCAAAGCTTATTGCTGCTTCTGATTCAAGAGGAGTAATTTATAATGAAAATGGGCTGGATTTTGAAAAGCTTGCTGAAGCAAAAGAGAATAAAAAAACAGTTACTGAATACAGTGATGGAAAAGTTTTGCCTTCGCATGAAATAATACAAGTAGATGCTGATGTTTTAATTACTGCAGCTATCCCAGATTTATTTAATGACGGTGATATAGATAATATGAAATTTAAAATTATTGTGGAAGGCAGTAATATTCCAACAACTCCTGAAGTAGAAGAAAATTTATACAAGAAAGGGGTAATGGTTGTTCCCGATTTTGTTGCTAATGCTGGCGGAGTGATTAGCAGTTACGTTGAGTATATTGGCGGTACTGAAGAAGAAATGTGGAAAATGGTCGAGGAAAAGATTGTTAATAATACCAAACTGGTTTTGGATAAATCAAAAGAAAAAGGTATTTCTCCAAGGGAAGTTGCCATGGAAATAGCCAGAGAAAGGGTACTTAACAGCTGTGATGTTTGCAAGGTATAGAATGTACCTTGGAAATATTTTTATATTGTTAAATATAGTTGTTTAGCATGGATGTTATACCATTAAGCGGACGTGTTCTTACTGATGATGAAGTTTTAGCGTATAAAGCATGGCAGTTTAAAGATAAACTTTTTAGAGATATAGATGATATTACTCCAACAAAAATTATTGAGCCTAATCTTCTTGATAAAATACACCGACTGACAAGGCATTATCAAAATAAAAGAGATGAAACTTTTCGAATGTATGACCGACATGAAATTGATACAGAACAATATTGTGAAAGAATATGGGGTGAGATTGATCCATTAAAAAGAAAAATAGATGAAATGGTTAAAACTCATAATGCTTATTCTGCACTTGCTTTTGGAGATGATTAGATTGTCCACGGTATTAATGATATGAATATTCGCAGAAATATTATTTGGGTGAATGATAAGGAATTATCTCATTTGCTTGCTGGGGAGATTGCCGATGGACCAATTGAAACTAGATTTTTTCATGTTGATACGCTTTTTAGAAACGCTGTGAATGTTGTTATTAAAAAAGTTGAACGTTATGCCAAAAAAGAAGGCTATAGTTTTGTAGCAAGTCTTGATATGCCCCATGATTCTTCTGGCTACTACCATGCTGTAATGGGTGTTAATTTTTATAGGATAAAAAACCCAGAATAAATGTTATTAGGTTTTGTAGTAATCACAAAATGCTTTAATGCTTTTTACCGCATCTGAAGGATATGCATAGCAAGGAACTCCCAAAGATTCCAACCTCTGTTTTTGTGATTCTGTAAAACTTCCCCCAGTCATTACTGCAACAATTGGTTTCTTGGATTTTTTATTGTAGCCAGCTATTTTATCAATTACATTTATGTCAAGCAATGGAGTTTGCATTAGCACTATGACTAGCAATATATCGATGTTTTTATCATTCAAGCATTGCTTAATTGCAATATCATACTGCTCTGTAGTTGCACCGCCAGTCAAATCTATAGGGTTATGGATTATACACTCCTTTGGTAGTTTTTTTTTGAGAAACAATTCTGTTTTTTTTGATATTCTGCTTGTTTTTAAACCATCTTTATCTATATTGTCAACGGTTATTATTCCAAATCCACCGCCATTTGTTATGACCTGAACTCTGTTTCCTTTTGGTTTTGGAGATTTTTCTAATATCTTTGCAAACTCATATAGCTCATGCAGTTTTTCTGCTTTTATTATGCCTGCCTGCTTAAATGCGCCGTCATATACTGCTGATGAGCCTGCAAGAGAAGCTGTATGGGATAAAGTAGCCCGTGCTCCTGACTCCGTCAAACCCCCCTTTAATGCAATTATTGGTTTATTTTTTGATACTTTTTTTGCAATATCAATAAATCTTCTTCCTTCTCTTACTCCTTCTATATACATACATATTACATCAGTGTTTTTATCCTTTCCAAGATATTCAAGAAGGCTTGTCTCATTAATTGTTGTTGCGTTCCCATATGTTATGAATTTTGAAAATCCTAATCCCTGTGCTGAAAGTAAATCAAGTACTGCAGAGCCTATTGCTCCTGACTGGCATATGAAAGAAACTTTTCCCTTTTCCGGCCTTTTTAATCTTATTTTTGGCAAAAATATCATGTCTAGTCTTGAGTAAGAATCTATTATCCCCAGGCAGTTTGGTCCTATAAAATTTATATTATATTTTTTTATTATTGATTTTAATTTTTCTTCTGCTTTGAAATTTCCAACTTCAGAAAATCCTGCAGTAATGGATAATACATTTTTTATCTTATTTTTTCCGCATTCTTCTGTTGCAATTATGCTTGGCTCTGTTGGTATTGAAATAATTGCCAAATCTATTGGTTTTTTATTTGCTTTTACTGCTTCTGTTATAGACCCATAACATTTTAAATTTTTAATTGACTTTGCTTTTGGGTTTATTGGATAAATTTTTCCATTGTATTTTGATTCTATTAAATTGTTTAGAAGAACATGACCTATTTTTCCAGGATTTCTTGATGCACCAATTATTGCTACTGATTTTGGATTGAAAAATGTATCTAAAATGTTATCACCATGTATGACTAATTAGGGGCGGTATAAATATCTTTTCATATCTTGTATTCTTGAATTTTTTATGGAAATTCCCTCTTTTTTTAGCAGTATAATTTTTTTCTCTGTGCTAGATGCAAAGCCACCAACTCTGCCATCAGTATTAACTACCCTATGGCATGGCACTTCTGGAGCATATGGATTTTTATTCATTGCATTGCCGACTGCCCTGTAAGCCTTGGTATTTAGTGCCTCTGCAATTAATTTGTAAGTGGTGATTTTACCTTTTGGAACTTTGCTTAGAACACCATAACATTTTTCATTGAAATTCATTTTGAATAATATCCTGTAAAAAATACCCTCCCCTTTCTTAATAAAAATAATGTAGTGCCATCCAAATAACACAACCTCCTAGCAATATAAATCTTGCCAACTGCCATAAAATCATCCAAAAACCTTATAAATCTAGATTCAGCCAGCTAGTAAACATGGCAAAAGCTAGAATAAACCTTGCAAGCACAGAGATAAGTCAACTCAACGCTATCTGCAATGATATTAATGAGATAGCAAAATCTACAAAAACTAAGATTTCCGGACCAATTCCCTTGCCAACACAGATTCTAAAACATACAACCAGAAAAAGCCCATGTGGCGACGGTAAAGCTTCTTTTGACAGATTCGAAATGAGAATCCATAAAAGGCTCATAGATTTGGCAGATAATGAAAGAGCACTCAGGCTTGTAATGCGTGTGCCAATACCAAAAGATGTTGATATAGAAATAGAACTTTTTGAATGATTACATCACAAAATAAGCATTAATTGAATTTTAAAAAATTGTGAGAGGTGTCCATAAAAAAACTATCAGCAAAATCTGTTCAAATTCCCAAGCCATACCTCTGAATAAAACCCCAGAAAATCACAGAGTAACTGTCGACATCATAGCCTTCTTTTTTAAGAATCCTAATCTCCTTGGCAACATCCAAAGCATTTAATCCTCGATTCTTATTTTCCGCTATTCTCAATATCTTTCCCAACAGTGAATCCCTCTGATTTTCATTTAGTGGTTTTAACTCGAGGCTACAGCACGAACGCGTCAGCCTTCTCATTTATACCATAAAAAATAAAGTAAATTTTATATTTAAATATTGTTGATATAATTAGTAAACATTCTATAATGTATATATCTCTACAACAAACCACCTGATTGTTGAATCAAAGAAAAAATTTTCATCATTTTTCTTAAAGAAAATTATTTAGAGATTGGTTATAACTCATTTCACAGTGGTGGCAACAAAAAGTCATTTCCTTTGCCACAAAATTTTATCTTTAGTTTTCCATATAATATACAATTACATGCAGCCATTTGTATAACATAAAACACATTTAATATAGAAACAATTGTTAAAAAAAATAGAGTAAAATGGCTAAAACTCTCGCACTACAATACCTCAAAAATGAGGACTTTAAGCCTTCTAAAGAGGAGATTTTTCATTCAGTTCCCACTGTTGCACTTTCCTATCTGTTGTTTCACAAGGAGTATAAATCATTAATAAAAGTTTTTTAGATGCCGCGATCGCATAACCTGGTATTGCACAGAATATGCAGTCTAAATTGACCATATGTGTAAGACTGGAAAACCAGAAAGTACCGGTTATCCTGGCTCGCAAGGGCATCCCGGTTCAAATCCGGGTCGCGGCGTTCTGACAATTTATCCATTAACAACTTAGTATTTCAACATTCAAAAAACCTCAGTAAGCATTACCTTTATTGTTAAATTATTTTCACATATCATTAAATTATTCCGCAAAATTATCGGACAGAATTTCAAAGATACCAATACTATGGATGAACCTCATTAGCCTAACAAAACCAAAAAAGGCAAAACTTATTACTTCCATTTATTCAGACATTTCATGATAAGCAGGATAAAAAAATACTTCAAGGAAGTGTTAGAAATAAAGAAAACCCCACATGAAATAGCACTTGGTTTTGCGGTGGGCACATTTATAGGAATCCTGCCAACACCAGGTATAAACATAATACTTGCGCTGATAATAATTTTTATCTTCAAACACCTAAACAAAATAGCGATATTTGGTGGGATAGCAATATTTAATCCAGTTACCACTACCCCACTCATTTATTATGCCCATAGAATCGGAGGATTAATAGTAACTCCACTAAGACCAACAGACAAATTATATCCATTAATCAGGGAGTTTCTGGATTTATCAATACGTATTATTGTAGGAACTTTGATTTTGGCGCCAATAATAGCAGCGATAAGCTACTTTATTGTCAAAAAAATTGTAATAAAAGTGCAAAAAAGAGCAAGTTAGTTATTTTTTGGCTTTCTCTTTTTTCATATCTTCAACAGCTTTCTTAAAAGCTTCTAATTGTCTTTCCGTCAATGTGCCCCATCTTCCATACTGATAGCGTATGCTCCTTAAAAAATAATTTTCCATGTACCAATCAACAGGAATATCAAAAATCTCGGCCATTTTCTTATTTTCAATGGGCTTCTTAACATATATCATTTCACAATCGATACAAGTTACAAATTTTTGTCTTGATGATTTAACAAGAACATAACTATTTTTGCAAACCATGCATCTTTGTTTGTATGAAGGCATGATAAAATTATAAGTTTTCCATTTAAAAATTATTTGATAAAAATAAAGGGCCTTTTTAGACCCTCATATGAAGAAATTTATTTTCTTCTTTTAGTCCTTCTAGTGGACTTTCTAACAGTTCTTCCAGTTGCCTTAGCAGCCTTTCTAACTGTTTTACGAACTGATTTTCTAACAGTTTTTCTAGCTCTCTTCTGAGTTGCTTTTCTAACTGACTTTTTTACAGTTCTCTTTCTTGTTTTTGCCATTTGTTCCTCCGTTCACAAAATTAATGTGAACAAGTTATGGTTTTTATTATAATTACACAAAATATTTTTTACAAATATATTCTGTAATTACTATTTTATAATATATATTATAGTATTTAAATGTTTTGTTTGCACATTTATGTAAAAAATTTAACAGCTAACTAAATTTTGTTTGTTCTTTCCTTAATAATTTCACGTGCTGTATTAAATTCGATTTCAGTTGGAACATACTTGTGATTAAATCTTTTTATGTATGCAATAGAACCATAACTGTCAGATAAGATTTTTCCTTTTATTCTTTTAACTGCACGTAAAATTCTACCACTTTCATGATTAATAACAATTCCATAAAGATCCTTGTTTTCAAGTCTTTCAAATATCCTTCTTACAGTTAAATATTCGTCATGATGTTCGGTAGCCTCCCCATTATACGCGCTCATAAGAAATACCTCTGCCAAATATATCTAACAATTTTAATAATATAATCAACAAACAAGAGAAGTTTATTTTCCTTTCCATACAGAATCAAACATTGTTCCAAATGCCTCTGAAAAAAATGGTGTGCTAACCCAGACTGCAGAATCATATGTTTCATGGACATCATTGTCTTTTGCTACCATAAACAATGCCTGTTTTCTATCGACAATACAGAATCTTGCATCCAATGCAGGAATATCTTTTAATTTAACTATCTGTCTTGCCTCTTTCACAAAAGAAGCATCAATATTTTTCAATGGAGCTGCAACTTTGATGTCAACACCCTTCTCATTAAGTTTAGAAAACATATTCTTAAACTTTTTTAGCTTTCTAGTAACACCATCAGCAGTGGTTGCAATTATGATTTCAGACTCAGCATTTTCAAACATGCCTTTCAACTGTGAATATATAGCATCTCTTCCCTTGACTGAGCCACTTAGGTTAGTAGGATCTATCTTCTTTATCCCTTGTGTATACAGCAATTCCAAATCTCCAAAGATAGCCTCGTTTCTGACATTTTCAAGTTCCTTGATTCTTTCAACGCTCTTTTCTTTAACATGATCTTTTATTCTTCTTAAAATTTCATTAGGCTCTATTGCCATATATTTTATCGGCTTGCCAAGCTTCATCATGACAAAACCTTTCTTTTCAAGAGAATCTAAAACATCATAACTCCTTGATCTTGGAATCTGTGATGTATCACTTAATTCTCCGGCAGTAGCAATTCCTCTGCATAATAAAGAAGTCCATATTTTTACTTCATATATGTTAAGATCAAAAGCCGCCCTCAGCTTCTTCAAAAGCTCATCCTTGACTATCATTTTTTTATGTGTTTCTCCGACTTATAGTCATTTTAAGAGAAAAGCACCATTTAAAAATGTTTGGATTTTAATAACCCATTAGTGATAACTATTCAAACGTCCTCAAACTCCGTTCCAATGGCTCCATCATCAATATCATCTAAAAACCCACTCATCTCATCATTTAAATCGCTTATTTCCTCGTTATCAACAGTCGTATTATCAGTCGCTGAATCGTCCTCAGAAACACATCCTGTGATGAACACAAGAATCAGGAACGCCACAATATACATTTTTTTCATATTAACACCTCATAAATCATATTCATACACCCAACAATGATATTTAAACATTTCCCAACAACACGTTATAATATGGTCAATGGTTATTTAAACCCAACAAGAAGCTTTTTATAGATTCCTTACAAAAGGGCTTTAATGAAATCTCTAAAAAAGGGGGCATTCATAGTATTTTTCTTGCTCTTTACACTCTCAATGACTCCACAGACAGAAGCACAGGAGGCAACAGTGCATGGCATTGTATATAACATCTTCTTGGAAGAATTGGATAAGGCAATAATAACAGTTAACACAGAGCCTGAACAAATAATAATATCACAAAACGGGGAATATTCCTTCAAAGTACGGCCAGGTAATTACATTGTAACTGTAACATACAATGAGGAAAATAACATGTATGAACTAACAGAAAATCTAAAAATAACTGAGCCAGGCGACTACAGAATAGATTTGATTTTGATACCCGAATTGGATGACCAGAATAATGAGGGAGAAGAGTTTAACGTATATGAAGAACCAAAAAAAGATAAGCCTGTAAAAACATTCATAGCGGCAATTATTGCAATGATAATTATCATACTTTACTTTTATTCCTCAAAAAAACACTTCATCAAGGATAAGGAATTAAAAAGTGAATTAGAAAATGAAATAGATAAGGTAATAAAATTCATAAAACAGCATAATGGAATGGTAACACAAAAAGAGATAAGGAAAAATTTCCCTTCAAGTGAAGCGAAAATCTCTTTGATGATAACAGAGCTGGAATCGAAAGGTATAGTAAAAAGAATAAAAAGGGGTAGAGGCAACATAATAATATTAAAGAAATAGAATGGGAAAGGAATCAAAAAACCCGATATATGTGTATGGCAGTAGCAGAGGATACTACCTGCTAAAGCATAATGGACTATTTGACAAGAGTGCAATATACAGTGATATTAAGGCAAGGTTAAAGAGCTATAAGTATGACATCAATGATAAAAACCATACCGAAAAAGTATCTCCTGCCGGAAAAGAATCAAAAATAGTTATTGAGGCTTCAAGAAAAGTAACAGAATATATCAAGTTCAATATCGAGATAACTTACATAATATTCAGAGAGATAAATGTCCTTCTAGATGACAAGAAAATATCAAAAGGAGAATTTGAATTTAGAATAATGGCAAATATGGAAAAAAATTACAAAGATTCAGCAAGAAAAAATCAAAAAACTTTCAAAAGTAGCAGGATAGCTGAAGTACAAAGACATATATATGAAAAGACAATCCTAAAAGAAAAGCTAAATGAGAGTGAAGATTTAATATTTGATGAGGCAACAGAAATCATAGACATCATAAAAAAGCATCTGTACTAAAAATGGCATACGTAGATTATATAGAAAGGGACATTAGCATCAGCATAAAAAAACCATTTAATACAAATGATGTATACAAGGAAATAACAAGATGGGCAAAAAAACATAGGTATACTCCTGAAGAAAGAACATACCAATTATCCGGAGAAAGAGATGCACAGTCCCTAAAAATATATCTTGTCCTTGAAAAAAAAGAAACAGATTATGCAAAGATAGGCATTGATGTAACTCTCATTGGTTCAGACATGAGAAACATAAAAATAAAAAACAAAGTCATGCAGGAAGGATCGCTTACCATCTCTTTTAGTCTGTACATAAAGTCAGATTATGAAGACACATGGTCAAGAAAAAATCTTGCAAGATTTTTAAGGGAATTTTATGATAAATTTATAGGCTCAAAAAGGGTTGAATCATATGAGAAAGAGGCAAAAAATGATTTGTATAACTTAAAAAACGCCTTAAAAGACTTCTTCAGAGCCCCTAAACTAAAAAAGTAAAGTATATAAGGGATTATATTCGCTATTTTACACGAAGTGCCCACTTCAGAATCACTCAATCGAGTAAGACGAAGTCAAGCCATGAACTTGAGCGTTAGTTGTGGGCTAAATATTCACATTCAAAAAAAATCACAAATCACATATAAAATAAGATAAATGTTCATTATACATTCATAATCTTACGGCAAATGCCATAATGTGCCATTTTAAATGGCAGGACATAATAGTTGTAGGGGAATCAGTTTCCCATCTTATTCTATGAGCTGATTTAGAAAAAAAAGCGCCAATATGGAGGTGCGCAGAAAATGGGTAAAATTAGTTTAGTATCAGCAAAGTACATTATTCATGCTACTATAAATGTTGATGGAACAGTAGACAGACCAGATATTATTGGATCTGTATTTGGACAGACAGAAGGCCTCTTAGGATCAGACCTAGAGCTTAGGGAACTGCAAAGTTCAGGAAGAATTGGAAGAATAGAAGTAGATGTTTCAACAAAAGAAGGAAAAACTTCTGGAACAATTATGATACCATGCTCAGTTGACAAAACTGAAACAGCATTAATTGCAGCAGCAATAGAAACAATTCAAAGAATTGGACCGTGTAATGCAACAGTAAAGGTTACATCGCTTGAGGATATTCGTGCAGCAAAAAGAAGCCATGTTATCGACAGGGCAAAAGCACTTCTAAGCAATTTAACACATGGTACGCTTCCTGATTCAAAAGATATCAAGGACAAAGTATCATCGGGTGTAAAAATTGCAGATATAGTTACTTATGGAATAGACAAACTCCCTGCCGGTCCCCATGGAAAGGATGCAGAATCTGTAATTCTTGTCGAAGGAAGAGCAGATGTAATTAACCTCCTTAGGTATGACATAAAAAATGCAATAGCAATGAATGGAACATCCATTCCAAAAACTATTATTGACCTGTCAAAAAAGAAAGAAGTTACAGTATTTGTTGATGGTGATCGTGGTGGAGATTTAATCATAAAAGAACTTTCCCAGGTTGCAGACATAGATTATGTTGCATATGCTCCTGATGGAAAAGAAGTTGAAGAAATAACACACAAAGAAATTCACCAGGCATTACGGTCAAGAATAAAGATGAAGGATGTAATAAGCAAAACCCCATCAAGGGGAAAGCCAAATAGAGAATACAAGACAGAGTCAAGGGATTTTAGATCAAGAGACAGGAGAGATTTCAAACCAAGAGATTTCAAACCAAGAGATTCCAGAGATGGAAGGCCTGAAAGAAGACCTTATAGAGATTCGCAAAGATCTTTTGACAGAACACCAAGAATACCAAAAGCACAAAGAGAAAAATTCATTAAATTCTTGGACGAACTATCCGGAACCAAAGAAGCATACCTCATAGATGCAAAAATAAACATACTTGGAAAGGTTCCTGCAAAAGAGATAATTTCAACCCTCGATGATTTCGGCAGGCTTGCAACAGCAGTTATTATTGACGGCTCGCTTACAAAAGAAATCTTAGAAGCTGCTGAAACAGGAAGAATAAGATATCTCATAGGAACAAAATCAACTCTCAAGGATGTGCGCTCAAGAGTCAACATCTTGTTAAAAAAGGATCTTGAGTAAACTATATAAGCAAAAATATTCCTTGATAAAAAGAGGTGAGTTAAATAGTGGAATACTCAAATAATAAATATAAAAATATTTCCAGAATAGTCGTTCCACTCATACTCATAATAGGATTATTTCTTGCAGCATATTATACTGGATTCACAAGAGAATACTGTGGTACAGATGAAAATTGCTTCCTAGAAAAAGCAAAGACCTGCAGTCCTGCAGAAGTATATCTCTCAAAAAGCAACAATATATACTATCACAAAATAACCCCTGAATTAAAAAATAATTGTAAATTAATCATAAGATTTGAAAGGGCTCAGGAAGGGACTCTTCCAGAACATATAGAATTATTAGAAGGAAAATCTATGAAGTGTATTATTCCAAAGAGTGAATTAAAAAAATTAAATCTTTTAGAAACCAACGAAGTAATAGATTATTGTACTGGTCCGCTTAAAGAAGGGCTGTATGAACTTATGGTAAAAAGAATGTATGAACTAATAGTTGTAAACCTTGGTGAAATTGCAGAAGAAGCTAAAAAATTAATAAAAGTTTAAATAGAATATCTTTCAATTACCTTGTCCTCTTGAAGATTAACTTCTATATTGCTTTTTTCAATAAGTTTTCTAACAATCTGATGTGCCCCTCTTAAATCTTCTTTGGTGTGTCTTGCACCATAAGAAATTTCCATACCACTCACACCAGTAACTAATCCATTAACATCACCACTCCAATCTGGCGTGGGATATCTATCAACATGAACTGGAATATATCTTCTCATTTTCAAAGTATCAAAAGAATCTCTGCCTATTAGTTCCCTAACAAAGTCTATATGTTCAACACCTATAGGAACAGCATAAATATTTTCATTTGCCATATCAACCAGCAAGCTTAATCTTCCAGATCTCTTCCTATTGCCAAATTTTTCAAAAACATCTCCAGTAAGTAAATTAATAGCAGCCATAAAAACCTCAGCCAGTATAAGAAAGCAAAAGCTTCATCCTTTCAGAAAACTTCCCACCATCATTATTTTTTAAATTTTTCCAAGAATCATATATTCTCATTTCATCGCCTTCATTTTTAAGATACCAATCAGCCAAACTTAAAACACAATCAAGAGCTTCTGACTCTTGAGTATGCCTATCCACAAAATCCAAGACCTCGCTAAATTCTTCCATATCTAATGTGTAAGGAGTAGTCCTTTCAAGAATAGTCTCAAAAAAACCAACAAAGCTACCGCCTTCCCTGTATGTGCTAAGCGTGTCTATAACATTTTTAATCATTTTAAAATCTCAAAAAAATAAATATTTAATAGTATATAAAAGCAGACACCAGCAGATGGAATCAAACACCAATACTGGGGAACCCTAAACTTTCCTCCACTTCGTTACCCTAAAAGCGCCAATTGCCATGATTAAGGCTGCTCCGATCAAGGCCTGACCTGATTTTCAAAACAACCAGCCAATTAGGACAAAGCTTCGTCGTACGGTTTAGGACCAATACCAAGAGCTCAACCCTCTCTGCTGCCTCAGCCCCACCATAAAGCCGATTTGTGGTAACAAGGCACGACTACTGCCCCGGCCTAGTCTGCAAAACCTTCAAGAAAATCATGTATTTAAATGTTGTTAAACAGCTACAATCCTGCAACATCTTGCATGGATTCTACTATCTGAATCAAAAGCATCGCCAGAACATCTGTTAGCCCCAGTCAGCTTTTCATTATTGTTACTATTTCCTGTTTGGTCTGAAGAAGCAGAACATCCTGCCAAAGTCCATGGTGACAAACAAGTTAAAACAGGTGCACTCCCACCTCCGGCAGTTCCAATACTGGTTGAAAAAATATCTTCAAATGGATATGTATTACCCATACTAGATTGATAAATCTTCTCCTCACCATTACCTTCAATAAACCTTCCAGAAATGCATTCTAAATCAAAAGCCATAAGATCTTTGTCAGCAACCGCATCTTCAAGAGATTTATCCAGAGAACCAATAATAACCTGTTCAGCAGAATGACCAAACTCGGTAGTTCCCTGCCCAAGCACAAACAATACACTGCCAATAAGAACAAATAAAACACTCAGGAAGTAAAGATGACCCTTACCCACATTTATTACGAATTGCATTTTCCCTCTTTTACTATAATCTGTTAACAAAGTCCTATTTAAATCTTACTAAGCCATGGGCGTGAGGTATTTTTGGTCAATTTTAACATCTGTTAATGAGTCGCCAACGCCTCTTCCAACATAATAAGCACCATTGCTTAAAACACTAATTATATCAAACAGACTGGATTTGGTTTCATATTTCATTTCTTCTAGGCTATCAAAGCCCGATAATTCCTCAGCCTTCTTCTTCGCCTCTTTCATGCCACCAAACTCATCAATCAATCCAAAATCCATAGCTTCAACACCAAGATAATAAAGACCATCAGAAAATTTCTTAACTTCATTAACATCCATCTCTCTGTTGTTTGCAACTTCATTCACAAATACTTCATATATTATATCAATCTTGCTCTGTAATATTTTTCTTTTTTCGGCGTTAAGCTCTTCATAAGGATTCCCTATATCTTTATATTTTCCACCTTTCAAAGCTTCATAGCCAACACCATACTCATCCATCAGACCGCTAAATTCAAGGTATCCACCATTAACTCCTATTGAACCTGTAAGAGACATTTCATCCGCAATTATATGATCAGATGCGCTTGCAACCCAATATGCACCACTGGTTCCAATTTCTTCTATCAATGCAATTACTGGTTTGTCAATATTTTTAACAGCATCTGCAATTTGCTTTGAAGCAAGAACTGTTCCTCCTGGACTGTTTATTTCCAATATCACAGCCTTAACATTTTTTGATTCGCCTGCATTTTTAATAAGCTCCGTAATATCTTTGCTGTCAACAGTATCACCGCCAAACGGAAGACCACTGCTAGACCCTGTTATAACGCCTTCTATTGGTATAACAGCAACCTTTTCACCAACTTCTGCAGAAAACAATTTTCCAATAAAGAAGCTTGCAAGCCATAATAAAACTAAAACCATAATAACAGTTTTAAACCTGCTTCTTCTATAACCATAATCAGCATCAATTTCTTTTCTAGTACGAAGCATTTGCATTTACCACCCGTGTATTTGATATGACTTCAAAATATCTCCTCTGATCTTTTTTAACTACACCGTATAACACATCCAAGAGCAACACAAATGTAGATGCCTTTGATATATTTCTTGTGAAACATTGCATGAACTTCAGTTTTATCTTTTCCAAATTAACAACTCTTATTCCCATTGCTATCTTACCAACGCTTTGACCAATATAATACTCTAGTAATGCCCAGTATAATATAGTAAGCACAGCAACAATAAGGCTATACATAAAAAAACCAAAGCTAAAATCACCTGCCTGAGAAAAAAATCCATAAATGGATTCAAAATCCCCACTATAAGCCCCACCATATAAATTTTTCATTGGCAAAAAAACAACAGCCATTATAAATATCAGATCGATAACATAAGCAAAAGCCCTTCTCCACAATGGAGCCACAAAGAAATCCAAACTCCTATCTTCTTTTGCATTGGTCATAAAATAAACATTATTTGATAGCTATATAAAAATACCGATAAAAATGCAAAAGGATAAATAACCAAAAATAAATACAAAATCAATGGAAGAACCACAAAGAAAAATAAAACTTGGTGATATTGCAGAAAAAATCATGTACTCGCCGTCGCATCCTGAGGTATTGCCACAAATACGCAATAAGCCCGTTTTAGAGAATCTGGAAGGAATTGCAGAAACAGAAAAAATTTCTGAAAAAACAGATAAAGAAGGATATAGCCTAAATATGGTTAGAAGAAGAAATTACCACATAAGGGAAAGGATAATCCATAAAAAAAGATATCATTAAATATAATTTTAACAATTCAAGATTGATTCTAAAAGTTAAAAAAATATCATGATAATATGAAACAAAAAATATCTCCGGCAATATTTGATGTAATTATAATAGGTGGCGGAATATCAGGAACTTCTCTTGCATATGTTCTGTCTAAATATACAAATGTCAAGAATATCGCACTATTGGAAAAATACAAGAAACTTGCACAGGTTAATTCTGCAAATTGGAACAACAGCCAGACATTACACTTTGGAGACATTGAAACAAATTATACGGCAGAAAAAGCAAAAAAAGTCAAAGATGGTGCTGATCTAGTGAAAAATTACCTGATAATTCATGACAAAAATAAAAAAATCCACAATAAAACAAAAAAGATGGTTCTTGGAGTGGGAAAAGAACAGGTAAAAAAGCTCGAAGAAAGATACAAAGAGTTCAAGAATATATTTCCAAACTTAAGTTTGTTGTACAAAAAAGAATTAGCCAAAATAGAGCCAAATATAACAAAAGATA
Organism: Nanobdellota archaeon; assembly: GCA_030699455.1. Classification (GTDB taxonomy): domain Archaea; phylum Nanobdellota; class Nanobdellia; order SCGC-AAA011-G17; family UBA489; genus JABIKK01. The sequence goes on from JAUYMN010000027.1 coordinate 25,443, forward strand.
GAAATCCAGACGAACCAATTGTAGCCATGGTCTCAGAAGATGGCTATGCAGTAGATTTTGGCAGGTTATCAGAATCTTTCATAAGTGAAGCAGAAAAATCAAACACTACACTGAAATGTTTTATGGGGTGCGAGGTATGGGATATAAAGAAAAAAGATGGAATGTATGTAGCAAACGTATGTGGTGAGATGATTCAGTCAAAGGTGGTTGTAATTGCAGCAGGCTCACACAGTCTAAAGTTTGCACAGCAATTGGGATATGCGGATGATATAATTCTCCTGCCAGTTGCAGGAAGCTTTTACAAGGGAAGTAACCTTCTGAAAAACAAAGTTTACACCACCCAGATAGACAAGCTACCTTTCGCAGCAATACACGGAGATCCAGATGTAAATACTCCATCCATAACCAGATTTGGGCCAACAGCAAAGGTACTCCCAATATTAGAAAGAAGAAACTTAAAATCATTCTATTACTTCCTGGAGATATTCCAATTCAGGATTGATGCAATAATAGCCCTGTTAAGCATACTAAAAGACAGAACATTATTTAATTATATCATAAAGGAGTTCCTATTAGACATGCCAATAATTGGTAAATTTCTTTTTCTGAAAGAAATAAAAAAGATAATCCCCTCAATAAAGTGGAAAGATATTAAATTTGCAAGAAAATATGGTGGAATCAGACCGCAGATAGTAAATGTTAAAACAAAAACTCTTGATATGGGAGAAGCAAAAATAATGGGGGATAATATAATATTCAACATAACACCTTCGCCTGGTGCTACAACGTGTTTAAAAAATGCAGAGAATGACGCAAAAACAATAACAAAGATGTTAAACAAAAGATTTAACGAAAGTAAATTCTCAAAAGATTTACGGCAAATATTATAAATAGAAATTCTAAATTAGAAATATGCCAAAGAACCCGAAAGAAATGTATATGGCCAATATATCAAAATTAGCCAAAAATGCAAAATCAAAAGAAGAATTTAATAAAATAAAGCATAGGCTGGCAAAAAATTCAGGATTAAAAGAAGTGCCAAAGAACGCAGAGATATTTTCATCAATAAAGAAAGAAAACAATCTGGATATGCTTCTAAAAACAAAGCCTGTAAGAACAATATCTGGGGTGGCTCCTGTAGCAATTATGACACAGCCAATAGCCTGTCCTCCCCAAGCACAGTGCACCTATTGTCCTGGTGGACCAAGCTCAATTTTTGGGCACACACCAAAAAGTTATACAGATGGGGCGCCTGCAGTAAAGAGAGCTATAAGAAATAAATATGACCCTTACTTCCAAACATTAAACAGACTTGAACATTACATCCTTCTTAATCAGAATCCATCAAAAGTTGAGCTAATCATAATGGGGGGAACATTTCCATCATTCCCTAAAACATACAGGACTAATTTTATAACATACGCACTAAAAGCAATGAATGATTTTTCAGATAAGTTTTACAAAAATGGAGTCCTGCAACAGAAAGCATTCAATAAATTTTTCTTGCTTCCGGGAAATATGAACTCAAAAGAAAGGGAAGAAATTCTGTTAAAAAAAATGGAGCAGAACAAAGGCGAATCAACTTTGGAAAAAGAACAAGGAAAAAATGAAACCAAAAAGATAAGATGCACTGCAATGGTTATTGAAACTCGTCCGGATTGCTGTTTTGAACCAGAAATTAATGACATGTTAAGCCTTGGTGCAACAAGGGTGGAGTTGGGTGTGCAAAATATAAAAAATAAGGTGTTAGAAATAACAAAAAGGGGGCACTCGGTAGGAGAAACAATAAAAGCGTCCCAATTGTTAAAAGATTCATTCCTAAAAACAACATATCACATGATGCTCGGCTCGCCATTGACAACTAGCAAGTCCGACATTGATGATTTTAAGGAATTATTTTCAAATCCTGATTTCAAGCCAGATTCACTAAAAATTTATCCATGTCTTGTAATGGCAGGAACACCTTTGTATGAAGATTACAAAAAAGGAAAATTTACGCCGATGAACACAGAAGATGCAATAAAAAGAATAATCACCATAAAAAAGCATATTCCTGAATACTGCAGAATAATGAGGATACAAAGGGACATACCTACATACATGACAGAAGCAGGTGTAGACAGAACAAACTTAAGACAAATGATTAGCAATAAACTAAAAGAGGCAAAGGAAAAATGTAGGTGCATTAGGTGCAGGGAGCCTAAAAATAAAGAAGTGGACTATTCCAACATCAAAACAAAAATAAAAAAATATGATTCTTCAAATGGAACAGAGATATTCATATCAAAAGAGGATGTAAAAAAAGATATTATCCTTGGATATGTCAGGCTCAGAATTCCATTCAAACCATTCAGAAAAGAAATAACATCTAAGAGCGCAGGAATCAGGGAGCTACATGTCTTCGGAACAGCCTTGGATCTTAAAAAATCACCAAAAAAATCTTCAGAAGCGCAGCATAGGGGATTAGGTAAACAACTAATGTTAGAGGCAGAAAAAATAGCAAAAGAAGAATATGAAAAAAATAAGATGCTTGTTATTTCAGGTATTGGTGTGAGAGAATACTACAAAAGACAATTGGGATACACTCAAGACGGCCCTTATGTTTCAAAAAAGATCTAAGCCCATTGCATATTCTATATATCACTCCAAAAAGTTTATAAGGTATATGTTGTGACCTGCAAATTAGAAATAATTATTTTGGGATAAATCATGAAAATAAGATCAGATGCAAGGGATCCATATTTTAACTATAAATTGCGTGAAGCCTGCCAAAATAAGGAATATACAGCTATCTATGTTGCATCTGCAGTTGGTATTTCTTCTGCATCTATCAATCATTACGAACGACTTCGTAGGATGCCAACCCCAAAGATAGCAGAAGATATATCGGTTTTACTTGATAGACCGGTGGAAGAATTGTTTCCACCATATTTAGGAAACCACATAAAGGATATAAGAAAAGAGAGGAAAGAAGATTTCAATCCATTAAATCATGCAGTGCCACTCGGCTTAGAAGCAAAAAACCTGATTGACCAAAAAGGAATTTCCCCGGTTGACGTAGCAATATTGTGGGAAAAAACAGCAGCAATAAGGCATGTTGTCAATGGCTTGGAATCAAGA
>JAUYMN010000007.1 GCA_030699455.1 Nanobdellota archaeon
TCTTCTGGAAACATTAGCAGGCTTCTTTTTCTTTCCCTGAAGAATAAATTTCTCATCTTTTTAATATTTAACTCATTTTGGTTTATATTTTCCTTTTCCAGCACTTTTGAAATTATCTCACTTACATCCTTGTCTTGCGATTTTGTTTTTGAATCCAGCATTGGAATTTCCTTCGATTTAAGGTATTCAAGCTGGATTTTCGTCAATTTTTTGTAGAATAGCTGTTTTCCTGCCAGATAATTTATTTCTATTAATTCAGGTATTTTATTTTTTAGCAGTAAAAGCACGCATTTATTCCATAAAAAGCTTTGATATGCAGATATTAACAGCCCTTTTTTTATTGGATTTATTGTCTTAAATGCAGATACATAATCTTCCGGACGTTTTAGCAATATGCCAATTAACTTCTTTTCTTCATGCAATTTTTCTGATTCATGTAAAAAATCATTTATTTTTTTCCACTTTTTCCAGTTCTTGTGTATAAAATTGTGTGCACTATTTATCTCTTCAGATTTGTTATTTTTTGATGCTAGATATAATCTTAAGGCCGCTTCATAATCATCTTTCATCAGCCGTTTTGCAATAAAACCGCCAGTGCTTAAATCTTCTCCAAATCTTTGGGAGTCAAAATAATTTGGAATTCCTATTTTCTTTATTTGCTCCAAATTTGACTTTATAATTTTAATATCTTCTTCATTTAAATCTCTTAATTTTATTATAAATTTGTTTCCCCTGAGGTCCCCTGATTTGAGATGCCTATCGTAGTAGCCGATATGCTCCAGTGAGATATTTTCCAGCTGAAAATTCCCTCTCGAACCTCGGTCAGTCTTTATTGAGATATATTGTGATGTTACTGCAATCTTGTCTTTGATTCCAGCATAAGAGATATATTTTGGCTGCGTCTTGAATTTTCTCGCTATTGTCTTCTTTGCCGCTATCAAATCCATATTTGTTTTTTTTAGGATATAAATCGAATAATCTCCTTTCTTCTTTAATCTAATTAAGGGTATTTCCTCTACTACAAAATCACTTGGAATTTGCTTTATTTTCATGATGAGAATTACTTCATTATAGCTTTTAAACGTTATTTAATATCTAAAAAGGGACTCCTGCTTTTCCCTTGCTGGTTTTTTGGGTATATCATATATTCCTTGCCATGAAGGGCATATTGGCTTGAATTTGCACCAGTCACACAGCATTGAGACCTTTGGGGGAAAATCGGTGCATGATTCAATTGATTTTATCTTTTCTTTTATTTCTGATTTTAAAATTTCTAATTGTTTTTCTGTTCTCCTTGAAACAACTTCTTTGTTGAATGCAAGAAAATTCCACACGAGCTTAACATCATTTACGTCTGAAAAATTATTTTTAACCCACAGAGAGTACATTGCAAGCTGTCTGTCTTCATCAAGCTCCTGTTGATTTTTCATTCTGCTTGTGGTTTTATAATCGTAAACATAATATGTCCCATCTGAATCTTTGCTTAATCTGTCTATTTTTATTGAATAATCATTATTCCCATCCAAGCTTAAAATATCGCTTGTTTCAAGGCCAATTGTCTGAGTGTTGTTAAATGGCTTATGTGATTCATAATATCTTTCAATGTACCCGCTACCTTTCTTGGCATAATACTCCTTTGAAAATTCTTTTTTTACTATTAAGATATTGTCTGTCCACTTATCCTCCCAAAGTCTATTATAATATCTGATTAATTCTTCTTTTGATAACGTTTTATTTGCCGTTAATTCGCTGTATAACTTTTCAAGTGTTTCATGAACCATTCTTCCCATAAAAGATTCCACTGTGTCAGGGACGTCTATCTGTATCCTGTCTATGTACTGGAATTTGTATTTTTGCCTGCACTGTTCAAATGTGCTTAGCTTAGAATGTGAATAGAGTGTCATTTTCATGTGTTTATGAGGGAGTATAAAAGTTTTATTGGGCAGATTGGTTTTTGAGGTAATTATATAAAGTTTTAATTATTTTATTATTTATGGCACATGAAATTGATTTCAAGTTATATGGCGATGATTTACAAATAGTTGAAATAAGGCTGGATCATAATGAAGCTGTGAGAGCTGAAGCTGGAACCATGCTCTTCATGGAAGATGGAATTGAGATGCAGACTTCTACTGGGGGCGGTATCTGGAAAGGTGTTAAAAGAATGTTTACCGGAGAGGGGTTTTTCATTACAAGCTTCTTGAATAAGGGAGAAAGAAGACAACACGTTGCTTTTGGGGCGCCATACCCTGGAAAAATAATACCTCTCGACTTAAAAAAAATTGGTGGTGAATTTATCTGTCAAAGAGATTCCTTCTTATGCGCAGCTGAGGGAATAGATATCGATATAGCTTTCACAAAAAAATTGGGTGCTGGTTTCTTTGGTGGCGAAGGATTTATTTTACAAAAATTAAGTGGTGATGGAAAAGCATTTGTTCATGCCGGCGGAACAATAATTGAAAAAGATTTAAAAGTTGGAGAAACTCTAAGAGTAGATACGGGTTGCATAGTTGGTTTTGTTCCAAGCATAGAATATGACATCAAGTTTGTTGGCGGATTTAAGAATGCACTATTTGGTGGCGAAGGCGTATTTTTAGCATTACTTAGGGGTCCAGGAAAAGTTTATCTGCAGAGTCTGCCATTTTCAAGACTTGCTGACAGAATTGCAGCTGCAACATACAGAAATAGGGAGCAAAGTCCTGGTGTGGCAGGCATTGGCGGTGATATTTTGGGTGGGATTCTTGGGGGAGACAGAAAGTTCTAAATTTTGTGAGCCAAAAAGATTTATTTTCTATATTTTTTAGCAAGCAATATAATAATGATGATTAGGATTATTATGCCACCGGCAATAATAATTAAAACAAGATTAGAGGTTTGTGATGCATAATTAGAGCCATGATTTATTGGTAACTTTCCATCACCTAATTCTTCTAAATCTCCTTGTGCATCGGAGAATAGATTTGTTCTGCTGTATATACCGGTAGTTAATGCATTATCTTCACCATTAGCATAAACAAGGTATTCCTTATTTTTTTCGAAGGGATATCCGCAACTTACACTGTCTCTTGCTGTGGTTAAGACAATATTTTTATAGTCAGCCCCTTTCCAGATTCTTGAAACTTCAAATGTAATTTCTACGGGATCGCCAGTACCAATAATAAGTCCAAATGGGGCATCAATATCAATAACCCTGCCAGCAAAAACAGCGGTAGACTGTTCAAGTGACTCCTGCGGAGGAGCTTTTGGAACATATGAACAAGCATTAACAATGGTTATGTTCAAAATAAGCAGGCTTCCAATGAGGAACACCAATAAAAGTTTTTTCATGTATTATACACCAAATAGTACTATATAAATATTAACATAATTTTATAATTCTCGCATGCAAGAGTTATAAAAGTTATCTGGGGCGCCATGGAGGGAATTGAAACTAAGCCCTGTTAAGTGAGGGTGAGCGAAGCGAAAGTCTGCAAGACGACTTCAAAATTCCAAGGATTTTGAGTTTTAAGTGCAATAATGCAGAAAAAATTATTTTACCCTACCAATAAAAAAATTAAAATTTTTTTCAATAAACAATAAAATGTTTGTTTTACTCACACAAATTTTTCTGATATTAAATATATTTCTGCAGATTAAAGCCCATAAAAGAAATATTTATTAACTGGTGTGACTTATTATTTTAAGGAAAATGCATAAAATGGAAAATAATAATCAATTGATTTGGATGGTGATTGTTGTCTTTGCAGTCTTGCTGTTCAGCTTTTTTGGATTTATGGGGATGATGGGCGGATTTTACGGTGGCATGACTGGTGTTTTTGGAATGGGCTTGTTTGGATTGTTGTTTATGCTGTTAATAGTAATAGCATTGATATTCATTATTGTTTGGATGATAAAACAAATACAAGAACCAAATAGAAAAATTAATGCCGTACATAACAAAAAACAAAAAAGGAGGTGAAAAATGACAAAGGATTTAGCTGTCTTAAGAGTGGCGAATACCTTAGCTGTTACAACTGCAGTAATTTACCTTGTCTGCATATTGGCTGTCTGGATTGCTCCGGTATTTACAATGTTTTTAGGAAATTATTTGTTTCATGGAATTGATATAAGCAGATTAGTTGTTGCAAGAAATTTTGGATACTCTTTAATTACTTTGATTACTGGAACTATTGCAGGGTGGCTTACTGGTGCTTTGTTTGCCATATTTTACAACAGATTTAAATAGTTTATCTGTTGGATAAATGTTTAATAGAGGTAGCTGGCCGAATGTTTAATGAACTGTTAAACCATTGCAGGATGGTATGTGTTCTTAATTCCGATAATTAAGCATAATTAATGTTAAGATCTTTTTCATATGTAGCGTTTGAAATTTGCGTCCGCAGAGTAATTTCAGGGGCTTTCGTCTCAATCAAGTGCGAAGCACAATCAAGAGCAATAACTCAGGGGTAGTTTTAAGTAAAAAGTCGAAAGTTTTATATATTAGTTATTATATATAGTTATATAATATGACAAAAACAACAGTATTACATAGTCCAACATTGGAATCCGTGATTATGGTAGAAAAAGCTATACAGAAATATAGCCAAGAATGTGGTAAATACCAGCTCTGGAAAAAATTACCGAAAAAAATGATGTACCAAACATTCCAGACAATATTGGATTACTTAGAAAATTCTGGAAAAATACTTATTGATAAAGATGGCTGCGTTATTTGGACATACAACCCAGAAATGATAAGAAAGTTAATTTCTCAAGGAGTTAAACTAAGATGAACAATAAGCCCATCTACGTTACTTTTGGATAGAAGAAGATTGAGAATGAATTTGAAATTTTGAAAGAAGGCAAATTTGAAGACAAACAATTATTTGATTTTATTGAAAGGGCAATAAAAGATTTGAAAACAAATTCTACTTGCGGAACAAAAATTCCTAAGAAATTATGGCCGAAAGAATACATAAGAAAATTTGGAATAACTAATTTATGGAAATATGATATGCCTAATGCTTGGAGATTGATTTATACAATTCAAACAAATGAAGTTATGATTCTGAATGTTATTCTGGAATGGTTCAGCCACAAAGAGTATGAAAGAAGGTTTAAGTATTGATTTATTTTTCTGTTATAAAAATTCTGAATTTTAAATTGTGTTTGTCTTTAATTGTTTCTGAATAATCTTTATTTGTCGATTTGCCACCGCCTTTTTTGCTTCTTTTTCTAAACGAAGATTAAATTTGTTTAAAATTGAGATGTTCTGTTAACTCTCTCATGTCTTCAGGTCTTCCTTCTAACTCACCATAATACTTGCTGTCCATTTCTTGAAAGTATCCCATTACTCTTCCAATTACTTCTTTGTAATCTCTTAATCCTCCTTCCACACCATTTTTCCTCATATTCATATAGAATCCAAGAGCATATTTTACAACTCCTTCAGTCATTTCTCTTTTGGCAACATCATCTATTCTATTGAGTTCTGGCAATAGTCTCACCATATCTGATAATTCTCTTCTTATACCTTGTTCTAGGGTTTCTCCATTTTGCTCTCCTCTATGGAATAAGCCGTGTTCAACAAGACCTTCGCTAAAAGCAGTCAAACCTTCAAGCATTTTTTGATTAAATCCACATACTGGCATTTTATTTTTTCTCCTTGACTTAATTAATTATATTATGATATTATCTTATATATAATATGTGCCACTAAAATCTTACAAAAACTAAATATTTATATAATAATTATGCTTATTTGTATAATATGGTAAACTTAGATGCATTTGATAAGAAAATATTGGAGATTTTGATAGAAAATTCCAGAGAACAAATAAGTACGATTGCCAAAAAAATTAGATTGAGCAGAGAAAATGTTCATTATAGGATTAATCGGTTAGTGAAACTAGGATTAATTAAAGAATTTAATACCATTCTCAATGAAGAAAGTTTAGGACTTTCTCATTATGTTGTTTTTTTAGAGCTTGTAAAGTTAGAAGAAGAAACAGAAAAACAAATTATAGATTACCTAAAGAATAATCCTTTCATGAGTTGGATAGGAACATCTGCAGGAAAATGGAGTCTAGTTTTTGATATAGTTTTATGTGAAGAAAATTCAAATCTTGAAAAAACATTAAAAGATTTTCTTAAAAAGTTTGGAAACTTTGTGGATGATTATAAAGTTTTGAAGTTAAGTGAAAGTGAATATTTTGCTTCAAAATTAATTGAAAAAGAAAATAATTTTATTCCAATAAACAAAGGAAAGAATAAGATAAAGTTGGATAAAACCGATTATAAAATTCTTTCATTGCTAAATCAAAATTCTAGAAAAACGCTTGTAGATATTTCAACAAAAACAGATTTAACTCCTAATGGAGTGAATAACCGAATTAAGAAATTAATTGAAAATAATATTATCTCAGGATACACTATCTCAATTGATTGGAAAAAATTACATTATGAATGGTTTACGATACAAATAAAATTAACTAAGCATGATGAAGAGATTGAAGAAGAAATAAAGAAGTTTTTTAGAAACCATAAAAAGATAGTTTTCTATTACAAATATTTAGGAGGAAGTTGGGATTTTGATATTGGTGTCTTAGTTCAAAATTCTAATGAGCTTCGGGAGTTCATTAATGAGTATAGAAAAAGGTTTTCGGATAATTCTAAAATTTCTGATGTGTTTTTAGTATTAGAAGAAACAACAGGATATAAAATGCCTTCTGGAGTTTTTAATTAAATTTCTTGACTTCGTCAAGACAAAATGTGCGAAGCACTAAGACGGCTCACTTTTTTTATTAACGACAATTTCTACATTTTAGGGGTGGGTGGTCGGGGGTATTGAAGTGCCATCTTTACTAACTTTTACATTTCAGTTTTGGCTCACGATTGAGTTGAATTTCTGTTATATTCTCGAATGGAACGAAGTGTAGTGAGGGTGAGCGAACGAAGTGAGGAGAGTTCAGAAAAAGCCCTAAAGTAACTTCATCTTTTTAAGTTCTATGTTAATTTTTTTAAACAATATTCCTTTCCTAATTATTTTTTTATCTACAATATCAAAAACAGTACTCCCTAGGTTTTTATTAGTTGTTGGGTCTACTGCCCCATATTTTGTTTTTCCGCAATCAATTATTAAATCAGAACTATTTTTTATTTCCTCTTCAACATCTCTGAGCAAGTAATGATTCCCGTTATTTGAAATGTTTGCGCTAGAACCATACACAAGTTTTCCCCTATCCCATAAATATAATGCAATTTCATTACCCAAATTACCCATATTAATAAAAACCCCAATTTTATTCTTTAAAATAAGTTTAGTGGGCAATTTTTCCATCACTTTTGTTCTTCTTACCTTTCCAATTAACCCAATAGGATAAGGAAAGTTATCAAGAATTTCTGCTTTTTTCATTGAAATTATTTCCTTAAAAATTGTATGGTTTCCCAGAACAACACATGGACGCCCAAGAGGTCTTTTTTTCATCCGTATAATCTTTTCTAAGGCATTCTTGGTTGTACAGATCAAAGCATATCCCACATCAAATGGAAGTAAAACAATTCCGTCTTTAGTTAACACATCATAAATCTTTTGAACAAGGTTTTTCTCCGTAAAATCTTTTGTTTTAATCAACTCCATAATTTAGATACAATCTTTTTCAATTTAATAAATCTTTCTTTTAAAATCTTGTTTGTAGTGTCAGAGGGGCTTTTTCTGAATTTTATATAATTGCTGTTATGTCTGGGTGAACATAGTGAAAGGGTGCAACCCGTCCCCGAGCACCGCAACGAAGTGAGTGAAGAGTTAAAATCACTTTTCAGGGTGGGAAAATTAATCTGACGCGCGCGTTTTAGAAAAACTTATATGGCTAAGAAATATCAATTACTCATGGCAGAAACGATAAGTACAAACAAAATCTATGAAACCCTTGTTGAACTAAAAAGGGAAGTAGATTTCATAAAGAATCATATGGTTGATGTAGATGTAATCTTAACGTCTGAAGAGAACATGGAATTAGATGAAAGTTTAAAAGAATTGGAAGAAGGAAAAACTTTCTCTCTTGAGGACATAAAGAAAGATAGAGAAAATGCTTGAGCTACAATTTTCTTCTCAGGCGAGAAAATATCTTCTTTAGGGGTGGTTCTTCATCAAGATTAAGGAAAACATGTAATTCTTCTAAAAATATTAGTTTTATATTAGAAAAAATAAATAGGCGTCCTGACATTACAGAGTAAATCAGGACAGTTATTAACATTATACAACTTCTAAACTTTAAAAATCCTTCAGTTGCTCAATTTTCGCCTTTCGTGACGACTTCTTTCTTAGAAAGAAAGAAGATTTTTATAATGGTATGCATTGGTTTGGTTATGGTTTATGTAGTTTACACAACTAAAAGTTTTGATAGAGAAACTGAAAAATTATCAAAAGACGAACAAGAAAGAATACAAAAAATATTTTTGTAACTCAAAGAAAACCCTTATGTTGGCGACCAATTACAATACAGACATTTAAGAGAAAAGAGAGTAAAAGAAAAACGAGTTTATTATTTAGTGTATGATGACTTGTTAGCTGTTCTTGTTGTCGCAGTTAGTGGAAAGAAAAACCAGCAAGCAACAATAAACCACATAATTGATAATTTTTATGAGTATAAAGAATATCTGGAAAAATTGCTAAGAGAAGATTAAGCGACTTTTCTTATTCTGCCTTCTTTTACATCTTCTAAGCTGTCCTTGAACTGCCTAATCAAATCAAAATCTATTTTTTCTAATTGCCTAAGCTTCGCTATTTGATGCTTCATTCTTTCGTATTCCGTTTTTGGTATTTCTATCATTTCCATGCGTACTTAACAATCTCTGAGTTTTTAAGTTTTTTGCTGGTGCGGACGTTTTGTTTTGCCCAATTTTTAAACAACCCCCTTACATATTTTGGAACTGGTTCAACAATATACTTTCCTGCATTCTGAGAAACGTCTATGGCTGGTATAGTTTTCTTCTCTATCTCTTCTAAGAAATCAAAAAGCTGTTCGGAATTAAATACAATATAAGAAAAAAAATAAATGATTATCGGATTGAAAAACAAACCCAGAGTACTTGTTATTTCTGATAAGGCTCTTTATAAATCCAAACATAATCCTCTTTTTTCATCAGCTTATTTTCATCCTCCGCAAGTTGTTTGACAACGGTCTGGAAATCTACAATCTCTTTTTTAGATAAGTCACCGAAGGCTTATGATTAAACTTTAGTGCGAGGCTCAGCAGAAACCCTTACCTGACTCCAGTCAGGAGATTGAATGCGGAGTGAGCCGAGTCAAAAAGGTTTATTAATTAACAATCCTTTAGAAATACATGATTTTTGATACTGACTATTGGAATTCCTTAAATAAAAGGGAAAAAGAGACAGTGACACTAAACCCAAAACAGCTTGGATATTCTTTGGGGGGAGACCCACTAAAAAATCTAAAAACAGGAATCTTTATGGGTACAAATGACATGGAGTTAACTTTCTTCAACTCCCCCGGAAAAGGTCAGCAAAAAAATACACCTGAATCATGGGGCAAAACTGAACGCCAGGAAATGAAAGAATTGGCAAGAGTCAACGAAGTAAATGTAACAACACATGCAACTCCAAATATGGGGGGTGGAGGTGCATCATTTTCAGGATTTACAGGCAGGGATTTTTCAGATGAAGCACGCCAGAAAGCAGTTGATGAAATGGCAAGGGCTGCAGAATTCGCAGCAGATGTCGGAGGTGGCGGTCCGGTAGTTTTTCACATGGATGGTTTTCCACGCCCAGTGTTTTCTGCAGGATTTGTAGAAGGAGAAAAAAAAGAACACTTTAGGCAGTTTGAAGAAGAAAAAAAGAAAGCACCATTGTATTTTGTTGATTCACGTACTGGAAAAGTGCAGGCGGTGAGCCGTGAACAGGAAGTTTTTATGCCACCGGAAAAAGATCCAAAGACAGGGGATTATAAGCTTAGCGAAGATGGATATCCTCTTGTCCGTCCGATGAATTTTGATGAGGTGGCAGATGAATATGAAAAATTGACTGAAGAAAAGAAAAAAGAAGTCAATTACAGTCCATTCAACTATTTTTACAAGCAATTAAAATTGGGGCAGACAGAGGAAATGGAGGCAAGAAGGGAAGAATACATGGAAAACGTAAACAGATTCAAGAATGCAAAAAAGAAATTTGAAGTTTTACTGAAGGAGTATGGGGGTGCCAAGAATGCAGAAAATCCCGATAGAGCTAAAAAAATATTTGTAAATATGCTGATAAACAGCCAAGCTGGAGGAGAAGCCGATGGCAATGAAGAAGCAAAGAAGATAAGGGAGAATCCAGAGGAATTTTTAAAAAACAAGCTAAAGCACTATGACAATGAAAAGACAATATTTGAAACAGGTGTTCTTGGCTATACACGTCAGATAGAAAATGAGAGAGAAGAGATTAAAGCATATCAGGATATTACTTCATATGGTGTTGATAAAGAAGCAGATACTATTGCAGAATCAGCAATGCGCACACTAAAAATAGAAGAAAAAAAGAAACTTGACAAGCCACTTTGGGTTGCACCGGAAAATTGGGCTGTTGAAATGTATGGCTCGCATCCAAGAGAATACAGGAATATAATAACAAAGTCAAGGGAAAAGATGGCAGAAAAACTTCAAAAGACCAAAGGTTATTCAAAAAATGAAGCAAACAAGGTGGCGGAAGACCACATCCGCGGAACATTTGATATTGGCCACTTGAATATGTGGAAGAAATATTTTAAGGCAGAAGGCGGAAAAGATGAGGATAAAGAATTTGCAAAATGGGTCGAAAAAAATGTTAGAGGATTAATAAAAGATAAAATAATTGGCCATGTCCATCTATCCGACAATTTTGGATACCATGATGAGCACATAGAATTAGGGGAAGGCAACGCTCCATTGCAGGAATTTTTCAAGATGATGAAGGAAGAAGGTTATGAAGGAAAATCAATAGCAGAGCCAGGCGGCCAAAGAGAAGGGCAGCTTCACAGGGTCTGGACATCAGCATTGGAATTAGGCGGTTCGCCAGTATACAGGATTGATTCAACATCACAGTCATGGACGGATATAGGCGGATCATATTTTGGAAGAACTCAGTCACCAACATTCATGGTAGGGGATTATGCACCATCTAAAGACTGGACATTATGGTCGGAAACACCGTTTGAATGACTAATTAAATCCAAGCCACCCTCTTATTCTTTTTGCAAATGATTTCAGCCCGCCTTCCATATTCATAAATGCAATAACTATTTTCTTTTCTGCCCTGTTTTTTCCAATCCTCACATCACGTGCAACACCTTTGATAATTTCAACTCTCTTTTCTTTCTTTTTTTCAAGGAATTCTTCTGCTGATTCAGACGGAGGTATTAACCATTTAAAGATATAAAAGAATACGACAACTGTCAGCAGAATAAACACTGAAGCAACAAGTGTATCTCTGTTAAATGGAATATCTGTATAAACTAAAACAATTGAAACAAATGACAAAAACACAATAAAGATATTATTGCTTAATAAAAATGACATTCTTTCATCAATTGAATGGAAGAAATCAATAAACATAAGACTTAATGCAGTCAGTCCCAATATCAAAACAAATAAAGTCTTGTAATATGCAGCAGTTCCAAATCCGTCAAGGGCACTCAATCCATAATTTTCATAAACATAGCTTGCTAGGTGTGCCGTTACAAACAGCAGAACAATACAGTTTGCATATGCAGTATTCCACCCAAGTTCCTCATCTTTATTTCTGCCAAAATAAGTTTGAATAAGGAATAAAGTCACAACAAGGGGAACAAGTATTTCAATGGTATTTTTTTTCTGTATTGTAGCCACAAACATCTCGATTGAACGCGGAACAATAACATTAGAGAAATACTCAACAAAGCCAGCTATTAACTCCTGATACCCTATGTTACTCACCTCTGGAAATGATAGGCATATTTTGTTTATAAGCATTATTATTGTTTTAAGACAACATTTAAATACCAAAAACCACCAGAATCATATAATGAATCAAAAAAAAATAGGGGTAGTAATTCTTGCCTTGTCCATTATAGTGGGCGCATTATTGATAAATTTAATATCAGAAACTAAATCAACGGGAAACGAAGCAGGATGCTTTCAAAATAAGGAGTGTGTTGCTACTACTGCAGTTCTTAACTCATCAAATCTTGGCATAGGGATTATATTTGCGTTATTCTCTCTGGCGATATATCTGATTATATTTAGTAGAGGCGATGAATTCTGGTTAAAAAAGCTTGAACAGCAAAAACAAAACATTTCAGAAGAAGAAAAATGGAAAATAATAGAGATGATGCTCGATAAAAATGAGTTTATGGTAATCAAAGCAATAAAAGAGCAGGATGGCATAACTCAATTCACACTCAGATTAAGAACAGATCTTTCAAAATCCAAGCTTAGCGACATACTCACAAAATTTGAAAAAAGGGGATTAATAGAAAGACAGCCCAAGGGAAAAAGTCTTGCAGTATTCTTAAAAAAGGCAATTTGACCTTTAAGAACGGAAAAAAAAGTAATTCAGCCTTTTTTGGCAAAAACAAAGGAAATTACTCAAACAGTCTGACACATACACATTAATAAATCAAAAACATAAAAAATACATTTATATCTATAATAGGAGAAGATAGAAATGAAAAACGACAAAGGAAAAACAATAAAACTTGAGTTTAATCAGCTCAGCCTGTGGAGAGCAGGAACAATAATCTTTGCTATTCTTTTCATATTATCCTTCTTTAACGGGAGTAATGCAGACGATGGTTCTGAGACTATAGATCTACCGACCCAGGCTGCTGCTCCGAAAGCACAAAATCCAGTAGATATCAAGATTGGTGATGCTTACTTTGAAGGAAAAAAGAATGCTAAAGTCGAGATTATTGAATTCTCAGATTTCCAGTGTCCATTCTGTGCAAGATTTTATACAGAAACATTGGGGCAAATAAGAGAAAAATATATTGACACAGGCAAGGCTTTATTAGTATACAAGCATTTGCCATTGCCATTCCATCCAGAGGCACAAAAAGCTGCAGAAGCGGCAGAGTGCGCGGGAAACCTTGGCGGTAATGAAGCTTTCTTTGCAATGCATGATAAAATCTTTGATAATCAGGCTGTTGATATTGGAGTAGGTGCACTAAAAAGATTTGCTGGAGAAATTGGATTGGATCAGTCTAAATTTGATTCATGCCTTGATAATGGGGATACAGTTGACAAAATCAACGCACATCTAGCAGAAGCCAATAAGTATGGTGCGTCAGGAACACCAACATTTTTCATAAATGGTGTTAAGGTTGTTGGAGCACAGCCCTATGCAGTCTTTGAGGCAGCGATAGAATCAGCTTTGAAATAATGAAGCTTTGAAATAATAAGGCAGGGGATTTTTCCCTGCACTTTTTTTTAAAATGAAATCAACAATAAAGATTTTTTTAAGATTTAGATATATTTTGTTGCTAATTACAACATCATTCTTGTTTTTTTCGCTAAGCATATTGCCAAAAAATTTTGATGCAATATTTTCACTTTCAAAAAGATTAAGCTTTGCAGAATACATGAAATTCATTATAGCATTGTATAAGGGAAGTTTAACAGATGCATACTTGCATTCCACAGTCATACTCATAATAATAAGCGTGCTGATAGGAATTGTAGTCTCATTAATAACTTTTAAGGTAATAGCAAATAGCAGGTTAATGGGGAACATAAGCAAATCAGGAGCCGCAGGAACATTTGTAGGAATGCTTGTTCCTGTATGTGCCCCATGCGGAATAGGCTTATTATCACTGATTGGAATCGGAGGCGTGATAGCATACCTGCCATATCAGGGAACAGAACTGGGAATTCTTGCAATATTATTGTTGTTGTACTCGATTTACTCATTAAGCAAGAGCATAAATGGATGTGCTTCCTGCAGGATAGAATTAAAATAAAAAATCTACAACAAAAACTTTATATAAACCATCATTATCATTTCATACGATAAAACGTGAAGATTAATCTAAAAAGGGGTTCTAGCGAGATAAGTAAAGGAGAAATGTTTATACTCCTGACAGAGGAAGAAACAAAAAAAATAAGAAGTTCTCCGAAACACCCACATCAAAAAGAATTTGCTTCAAGAATAACAAACGGACAGTTTTCAGGCGAAGAAGAGCAAAGAGCAACACTCCACCTTAGAGACTTAAGACTACACACATTTGGGCTTGGAAAAGAAAAGGAATTATCAAAAGAAACATTAAGAAAAACAGCATCCCTCATAGCGGACTATTGCTTGTGCCTGAGAATCCCAGACATAAACATACTTCTTAATATTCCAAAAATATCGCCGAAAGATTCAGCAGAGGCTATTCTTGATGGAATTTTACTTGGGTCATACAGATTTGATAAGTACAAAGAGAAGGATGAAAAGATAGTAAAATTAAAGTCAGTTACTTTTCACACAACTTCAAAAGAAAAAAACATAGAAGAATCATTAAGAAACTCAGAGATAACATGCAATGCAGCAAATTATGTAAGGGATCTACAGACCGAAAATGCAGATGTTGCGACACCATTATATCTGGAAAAACATGCGAGGGAAATTGCAAAAAAATACAGATTGAAGATAAAAGTTTTGGACGAAAAGGAACTAAAAAAAATAGGGGCAGGACTTATTCTTGCAGTGGCAAAGGGAAGCAGATATCCCCCAAGAATGATAATACTCGAATATAATGGGAATCCAAAATCAAAAGATAAAACAGCAATTGTCGGCAAGGGAATAACTTTTGACTCCGGTGGCTTGAATATAAAGCCAACAGGGCACATGGAAACAATGAAGGAAGACATGTCTGGATCGGCAGTGTGTTTGGGAACAATAAAAGCAGCAGCAGAATTAAAATTAAAATCAAATTTGATTGCAGTATTATCATCAGCTGAAAATGCAATAGGCTCTGCTTCTTACAAGCCAGGGGATGTAGTAACATCCTTATCTGGAAAAACTGTCGAGATAGGAAACACAGATGCAGAAGGAAGATTGGTATTGGCAGATGCATTAACATATATTGAAAAAAATCTAAAGCCAGCGAGAATAATTGATATTGCAACATTGACCGGTGCCGTAATCATAGCACTTGGTGATTACACGGCAGGCATGTGTGGCACAGATAAGGAAACAATGAAAAAATTATTCAGATCTGGAGAATCAACTTATGAAAGAGTTTGGGAGCTTCCGCTTCACAAGGAATATATTTCCGAAGTGAAAAGTGACATAGCAGATATGAACAACATTAATTATTCAAGAAAAGCCGGTGCAATAATGGGTGCTGCATTCCTCTCAAAATTTGTAGAGAATACACCATGGGTGCACATAGATATTGCAGGAACATCATGGCTTGACAATGGCCCAAGGTATTATTATCAAAAAGGTGCCACAGGCTATGGAGTAAGGCTATTAATTGATTTTCTTAAAAACAATTAGTTTATAAATATCCTATAGTATCACATCTAAAAAGAGAATGAGATTTCCAATAAAAAAGAGGGATAATAAGAACATTTCTAACTTTCTTTACGAAGATTTAGAGATAGCTAGAAAATTTGCAAAGATAATGCATCAGGAATTCGGTTCATTCATCACGTCAATGGTATTATTCGGTTCAGCAACAAAAAACATACCTAATCCAAAAAGAGATATAGACATTATAATTATACTCGATGACACAAGAATTCAATTTACTCAGGAATTGGTGCAGACATATAGGATAATACTGGAAAAGGCAATTGCAAAAGTGGACCCAAGAAGACTGCACATTCAGTCAATGAAATTAACTTCATTTTGGGAGTACGCAAGGGCAGGAGATCCAGTGGCAATTAATATCTTAAGATCTGGTGTTGCATTGATAGACACAAATGTCTTTGATCCGTTGCAGGCATTGCTTGACCAAGGGAGAATAAGACCAACACAGGAATCTATCTGGACATATTACACACTTGCACCTGCATCATTGCACAGGTCAAAACAGCATATACTATCTGCAACAATTGATTTATATTGGGCGGCGATTGATGCAGCACATGCTACATTAATGTCAATGGGAGAAATTCCGCCATCCCCCGATCATGTTGCTGGAATGCTGGATGAAAAAATATCGCCACATCAGATATCAAAGAAGTCAATAGACACAATGAAAGAACTATATCAGCTGTTCAAGGGAATTGTCCATAGGGACATAAAGTCAATTGCAGGCAAGGATTATGATAAATACAGGCAAAAAACAGAAGCATTTGTTAAAGAAATGAAGGATTTTATAGAAACACAGCACCATCATAAAAAACATTAATTCCGATTTTTATATCAAAGTATCTATGCCAATTTAAATCTTTTTAGTGTACATAAACAATTGGCAAATTTATAATAAAATAAGGAATGAGGTTTTACCTCATTCAGTTTCATTAGGTCTATTGTAGCTATCAGACAATGCGCGCATTACTGAATCAGCATATGCATCCTGTAATTTATTAGGATTAGGTTCAAGACCCAATTCATTAGCAATAGGCATAACTGATGGATTAAAGAAAATCGTGTTTCCAATATCAAGAACCGACTTCTCAAGATTTGCTCTTATAGCAGTTTCTTGTCTTAAAATTCCAGGAACTCCTCGCTCTCTTAATGCATCGGCCTGTAGCATTCCACTTTCATAATTCCTAACTGTTTCTGCTAATTTACTAACATAAGGTGCTAGAAGACCTTCAAGAACCCATGGCTCTCCCGGCCTTACAAAATCATTAGTTACTCCAATAAGTTTCTGGGCACTTTCTTCAGGTGTTGAGGTTCTGCTAAGGATGTCATTACAAATCCCATCCATACCTTCAAGAGATCCCTTGTATAAATTAAGGGCAGTTGGTCTTTCTGTATTTTCATTCATTTTTTTATCTCCTCTAAATTACTATCCAATTATCATATCATCCCATATATATAAATCTTTCTATTTGTAATCACTATAAAGTAATAACCAAAATAATTATAAACCACACATCATCAAACTGCTTAAGAGCAGATATATCCAAAAGGAACCTCTTAAAATGAAATACACCCATATCGTAGTGCATTATGCAGAAATAGCCATAAAGGGCAAAAACAGACCATTCTTTGAAAGAACATTGATAGAAAACATAGTACATGCTATCAAAGGATTAAAGGCAGGCAGAATAAAACGCCAGTATGGACGCATAATCATAGAACTGACAGATGAATCAAAAACAGACCTAATCATCTCAAAACTTGAAAATATTCCTGGAATAAGCTCATTCTCACCAGGAGTCAAAGCATCACACGAAATTGAAGACGTAAACAAAAAATCATTAACATTAATTTCTAATCTTCAGATAAATTCATTCGCAGTAAAAGCAAAAAGATCCTTTAAAAAATTCAAGTTAAAATCAATGGAACTTGCGAAAGAGGTTGGATCATACATTGCACAAGAAATCAAAAAGCCAGTTGATTTAGTGTCACCAGACTGCAGGGTTTTTTTGGAAGTTGTAGAGAATGGTGTGTATATCTACACTAAAAAGATTAGTGGTATTGGTGGACTTCCAGTCAGAGTATCAGGAAAAGTAATGGTATTATTGTCTGGAGGAATAGACTCCCCAGTAGCATCCTACCTTACACTAAAAAGAGGCTGCAGTAATATATACATTCATTTTCATTCAGAGCCACACACAAATATTTCTTCAAGATTAAAGGTTCAAGAATTGGCAAAGCATCTATCGAGATACCAGGGTGAAACAAAGATATTTATGGTTCCATTGATTGATATTCAGAAAGAAGTCATGCTAAAAACAAACAAGGATTATAGAATAATATTGTATAGAAGGTTTATGTTTAAATTAGCAGAGATGCTGGCAAGAAAAGAGAATGCAAAGGCACTGGTTACAGGAGAAAACCTTGGGCAGGTTGCATCACAGACAATTGAAAACATTAGTGTGATACACAATTCAGTTTCAATGCCGATAATACAGCCATTAATAACGTATGACAAGCAGGAAATAATAAATTTAGCAGAAAAGATAGGCACCTATGAAATTTCAATACAGCCACATGATGATTGCTGCTCTTTATTTGTGCCAAAACACCCGGCAACAAAATCAGATTTGCAGTCAGTCTTAAAGGAAGAAGAAAAATTAGATGTTAAAAATCTTATTTATAACACATTAAAGAAGGTAGAAAAGATAAATATTTAGTGGATACGCTTCTTCCCAGGTTTTATTTTCTTTGTATAAATAATGATTGCAGTGATGATTAAGATTGCAACAAGACCAGAAAGGAACCCAAAGACTGCTTTCTGTACGCCTAAAATAAAATCTTCCTTCCTAGAAGTTACAATTATATTGTCTCCATTATCTTCATTGTCATCCTTTGGCTTTTCAAGATTTACCGGGCTGACTTTTTTCTTAATTACTGGGCTAGGATCATAATTTCCATTGCTTTCGTCAGAACCACCTCCGCCTCCGCCACCGGAACCACCGTTAGAATCATCATTATCTTCACTGCTCATCACACCTTCTGTCAGTGTAAAAAATACAGCAGAGCGTGGTGCAAAGGTTTCTGTGAATGAAAAATCATCACTAACGCCCATAACTTCAACAACATTGCCATCAGAAGTATACCTTTTTAAAACATAATCTGTTCCTACATCCAGACCATAATCATTAAAATCAACATTAGCATTTACAGTCTTTTGATTATCATTGTAATTTAAGAAGAAGAATCCAATATCTCCTTGATAGGATCTCCATACAGAATTAAGAACTTCTTTTCCATGGACCCTATTTTGCTTGCTGTCTGGGCAGTTTGACGGATTCGTGCTATCATCAAAACAAAATTTCTTTACAACATTAGGAGAATCTGTTGGCAATTCTCTTAGTAATTCACCATAAGTTAAATAATCACGCACAGATTTTCTTAAAGAAATAATATCTTTGTAAAATTTAGCATAATTTGAGATAATGCCTCCAAGCACTTCGTATCCAGGATGATTGCCAAGCTCATAGTTTAAACCAAGACCAAGCTCATAAGCTGCTTCTTGGACAGTTGGGACAGCACCAAGTATAACGCCTTTTGCAAGAGTAAAGGTGACATCACCATAATTAGTATATCCATTAATAAGATAATTAACTTTCGGGTTGCTAATCATAACAGCATAGTCATGATACACAGTAGGGAACAACGGAATGCTTACAGTATTTATATCATCCCCTATTACTGGAGGATCATAAATTCCAGATACACCAACAGTATCAGAAACACGAATATATTTCTCATCCTCACGTTCATAAAATGTAATATAGTTTGGATTAACTCCGCGTCCAGCATTTCTTACCTTTCCCATAAGCTCAGCATAACCATTGTAGATATAATTCCCACCCATACCCAACGGATGATAGTTATGTTCCTCATTAAAGTCTCCAAACCAAGATGCGTAAGGGTTATCAAAATAATTTCCACTTGCGCCGATAGCAATAAAATTATTACTTGCTAATCCAGCATAATTGCTTTGCCAGTCACTATTTGAAACATCTACGACAACAACATCTTCTGCGTCTGGTTCATTATGAAAAGCACGCATCATATTGCCATTTCTGTCCAGCAACACTGTGTGTTCAAGAGCATTCCATTGGGGTATATTCTTATCTATTGCAAAGGTCAGTGAGTAAACTGTACTTTTTATCCCATAACCATTCAGCGAATTAAGAAAGTTTGGAAAATTATTCTTAGGGGTGTATTTTCCATAATCGGGATGATTGCTTCCAGTTGGATTATTTGTCCAAAACCATGCAAATATCATTTCATTATCTGCCCCATAAAACTCCTGTGCATCATTATATTTTTGAGCATGTTGCTGATAATTATCATAATTCTGAAGGGCAGTAAGAGTTATCAAATCAAGATCCTTATGCCATTGAGGTACATCACTTCTGGTCTTCAGTTTCCCCCGTGAGAGCATTGGGGTTTGTTGAGCCCACTGGCGGTAAATTTTTGCTGCGTCATACCATTCTCCTTCATAAACACCAACAAGAAGATCATAAGGCAGTACTAAATCATTTCCAGAAGATGCACTCCCTTCAACATAATGACCAAATTCATGAGTAAAGCTGGCACCATCAGCATCCCAATCCTGTCTCTTAAGATATGTTCCATATGGATCATTGGTTGCCATATATAATCCATCACCATTTTCAGTATAATATGGAGAAAGCTGCATTTGTACGCCGTTGGATCTTCTGGACTTTGGCTCATTTATGGTGTTTGCAGGATTTCTGATAAGCCATCCAGTTTCAGTAGAATCCACAGCGTAGGTATTTTGAGTAGAGTCCTTTTTTATTTTGAATGGAAGTGTAATATAATCAATGGAATGGCTGAGCATATTGTTATCAACATTTATTCTCCATCTGGAATTCTTTTCACTATCCTCTAAACTTATTGCTAAATCAATATCTGCAAATTCACCATCTGCCAATTCACAACTATCCCATTTAAATGTTAATTTTTCAGTGGATCCCAGCTTATTTTTATCATAAGTTACTTTTTCACAGTTTGAGCCGACCGCATATGAATCAGTGACAAAATCATTTTCTCCGCTAGGTTTTTTAACATCAAAAATTTTCATTTTCCACATTGTTGAACTATCAAATTCAAAAATATAATCAGTTTCTTTATTAGTAACACTCATAAGCTGCACGGCCTTACCTTCCATTTCAAATTTCAAAGAGAGATAATTATTTTCTATATATACCGCTTCCTTACTGTTTGAACCATCATCAATACCCTCAGTAGCAAAAACAAAACCACTCACAAGGACAATGAATACGGTAAACAAAAACGCTATTTTCATATATTAATAGCTTAAAAAAGTATATATAAACCTTATGAATTATTTTAACACTCTTATGTGATAGCATTTAAATGTGGGCAGGATTTCATAAGTAAGATTAAGTAGTTTAAAGTACGGTTAAACAAAATAATTTTGTGATACTGCACGCATTCAAAATCAACAGCAAAGCTTATAAACCAAAAATCTGCAATTCTATCTACAACAATCCAGTGTGTGGAGATTAGTGTTGATAGGGGGAAATTATTCTCTCAATCGGTATAATTTTTCTACTACTGTATTTGTTTAGATGTTAACACATCGCAATGAATACTCAAAAAAGTACGATGTAGGCATGACAGATGATAGATGATAGCGTATTAGAAAACTCAGTTAATTCCTAATATAGATCGTACAATTCCCGTTGATCCTGCGGGAGGTCGCTGCTATCGGGATTCGAATTAGGCATGCAAGTCAAGATCTCTTCGGAGGTCGGCGAAAGGCTCAGTAACACGTCGATAATCTGCCCTATGGTCTGGGATACGCTCGGGAAACTGAGTATAATACCGGATATGAGAAAGTCACTGGAAAGTTCTTTCTCTGAAAGGTTACGCCATAGGATGAGTCGGCGGCTGATTAGGCTGTTGGTGAGGTAACGGCTCACCAAACCGATGATCAGTAGGGGGTATGAGAGTACTGTCCTCGAGAAGGGCACTGAGACAAGGGCCCTAGCCCTAAGGGGTGCAGCAGCCACGAAAACTTTACAATGCGCGAAAGCGCGATAGGGGAATCCCGAGTGCTTGCCTTACGGCAGGCTTTTGTTAAGTGTAAGGAGCTTGACGAATAAGTGGTGGGTAATACTGGTGCCAGCCGCCGCGGTAACACCAGAGCCACTAGTGGGGGCCATTTTTATTGGGTCTAAAGCGTCCGTAGCCTGTCTGAAAAGTCCTTTGTGAAATTGTTCGGCTTAACCGAGCAGCGTGCAAGGGAAACTATCGGACTTGGGACCGGGAGACGATAAGAGTATACCTTGGGGAGCGGTTAAATGTTTTAATCCTTGGTAGACTACCGATAGCGAAGGCACTTATCGAGAACGGGTCTGACGGTCAGGGACGAAGGCTGGGGGAGCAAACTAGCGCCAAGATAGCTTTATAAACAAAGAAGTTTAGGGGGTTACATGAGGATTAGACAACTCGTGAAACTTTCATCCTATCTTTTATCCGACGGAGGAATATCACCAAGAGGCAAAAATTCATACACAATATATTTCAGTAATAACGATGCTTCTTTGGTTGATAATTTTCAGATTCAACTTAAAAAATGTATTCACAAAGAGGGATACAAATCTTTAAGAAAAAATGGATCAACCTTCGTAAAAATACACTCAAAAAATTTAGCTAAGGAATTATTTAAAGTCTCTAAGTCATATAGGACAAAAGCTTGTAAAAACAATCCAATTTGTCCGCATATAAAAAATAAGAGACCAGCACACATCAATACAATATTGGTTGATGGAATTGAATATCCTGCTGCAGAAATACCAGTTGAGTTATTAAAAAAAGATAAAACCCTTGCAAAAGATTTTTTAAGAATATATGCAAGTTGTGATGGAGGAGTTTCAGTTTCAGCTGCAAAAAATAAAAAAAATTCCATTTTTTTAGTAAGGAAAATTTTTATTGAAGTAGCACATCCTACATTGAAGCAGCAAATTTATACACTGCTCAAACATCTAAAATATAACCCTAAGTGTTACAAAACAAGCATAAGATTAACTACAAAAGAAGATTTTATAAAGTTTCATAAAGAGATTGGTTTTATTAAAAAATCAAAAATATCAAAACATTCAAAGAATTTTGTTGGTTATGAAAAAAATAAAGTTCTCAAGATGTTAATTGATTCTTATAATAATCCTCAAAATCTCCTAAATTTATTGTTGAAGAATTAATCTTGGTCTAGGCTCAGAACGGATTAGATACCCGTGTAGTCCCAGCAGTAAACGCTGCCCATTATGTGTTGCGTATCCCACGAGGGTATGCAGTGCCGTAGCGAAGGCGTTAAATGGGCCACCTGGGTAGTACGGTCGCAAGACTGAAACTTTAAGGAATTGGCGGGGGAGCACTACAATCGGTGACGCGTGCGGTTTAATTTAACTCCACACAGAGAATCTCACCAGCAGCGACGGCAGTATGAAGGTCAGATTGAAGGTCTTACCTGACGAGCCGAGAGATGTTGCATGGCCGCCGTCAGCTCGTGCCGCAAGGTGTCCGGTTAAGTCCGGCAACGAGCAAGACCTGTACTTCTATTTGCTAACGAGTCCTCCGGGATGATCGAGCACAATAGCGGGACTGCCTTGGTAACAAGGAGGAAGGTGCAGGCAACGGTAGGTCTGTATGACTCGAATCTGCTGGGCTACACGCGCGCGGCAATGTCTAGTACAATTGGATGCAACTCCGAAAGGAGAAGCTAATCCCCGAAAGCTAGGCCTAGTACAGATTGAGGGTTGTAACTTACCCTCATGACGCTGGAATCGATAGTAATCGCTTGTCATCAGCAAGCGGTGAATACGTCCCTGTTCCTTGCACACACTGCCCGTCAAATCAACCGAGCAGGGTTTAAGTGAGGGTTGCATTACGGTGCGATTCGAACTTAGATTCAGTGAGGTGGGTTAAGTCGTCACAAGGTATCCGTAGGGGAACCTGCGGATGGATCACCTCCTATTTTTTAAAAATGCTGAGAAATCTTTATGCTGTCAGTCAAAATTGTCATGCCTATGTTTATTTTTGTTTTTCTTTAGAAGAAGAGGCACTCTAAAAATAGTAGGAGTATTATTTTTTCTTCATCTTTTCCAATTGATAAAACACCAATCTCCATAGAATCTTCATCAAATAATTTTTTGATGCGATAATATCAATAGGAGTTATCTCTCACAATAAAATCCAAGGCATTTGTAAAACAATTAAAGAAATGAAAAGAGTACTAAAACTACAAGATTTTGTCTTCATCAATGTCCACAGAAACAGAAAATACACAAAAATAAATTCTAAGAAAGTATTGCCATTCGAAGTGGAAAGAAATTTATGTAAGATAACTTGACCAAGAACTTGCGTTCTCCCGATGATGGAGAAAGGTGATTAGCATATTACAATTTTGATAAATAAACATTAACAAAGGAATTTAAAAATTCTAAACATTTGGTTTGGTTCTGATAAACGTCACTTTGATCTCCTTGATAAATTAAAATACTAGCATAAGTTAATTGCCTGTCGTGTTAGCCTCCAGCTTGCTGTGTCTGGGTTCTTCATTCAAAATAGTGTCGGAAAAAATCTAAAGTTTTATTGTATACTTTGATTCTAGGCGAATTATCTTTTGGATCTTCCAAAGATCTGAAACTATGTCCTGTTTTATTTAGAACAAATAATTGATTTAAATGTTGGATTTTTTTCTCCACGGCTAGTGATGTCTTTAATGGAATAAATGGATCTTGTTCAGAATGACATATCAATATTGGACAATCAACATTTTCTAATTCAGTCAATACATCAAAATCTAAGCTATCCAAAACTTCTGCGGAAACCGGTTTCCCAAATTTGGTTAATGTGCCTACGCAAGATTTTTCATAATCCCCATTTTGTTTATATCTGTCCAACACATCTACTCGTGGATTAAATGCAGGTGCCCATAAAGCTAAACCAACAATCTTTGATTTTATTTCTGGATTTCTTGAATAATTTAATATTGCATATGTTGCGCCCAAACTAAAACCAACAATACCTATTTGTTCTATGCCTTGAGTATGAAAGAAATCTAACGCTTGATATGTGTCTTCTACCCAAGTTTGTACTGTTACTCTTTCTAAATCTTTTCTATTTCCTCCCAATCCAGTTAGATTAAATCTTAATGTAGAAAATCCTTGCTTGTGAAGCAAGGGAATATAATCTCGAAACAATCCATAAGATTCATCCATATCTCCAAAAAATCCATTATATAATAATATTCCTTTTTTTGAAAATTGTGAATTCATCAATCCAGCACAATTTCCAAAATGTACATTTTTTTCTTTCATAAACTATGAGATAGACATAAGTAATTAAAACTTTTGCCCATTTTAACGTCTTAGTCCCTGAAAATTATAGTGTATAATTGTTGTTATGCTGGGGGGAGGGAGTGATAGCGACGAAAGCGCAACGTCTCATTTAACATTTGTAATTGTGCCGTCCTACTTGAAAGCTATGATTTGATAACCATATTTTTCAACATCTTCTTTTGACCAGAATGTAAAATTTTTAGTTTTGCCAACATAAGTAACTTCTTTTTCAATTTCTCTTCCAGTGTATTCTTTGGTTTCTGGGTTCCATTCTTGCAAAACTAAAATATCTTCTTCGTTGCATTCCCAATCGGCAAGACGAAGCTCATATGTTTTTTTACCATCAAGTATTTTTTGAAAATATTCTGGCCAAACTTTTTTTGTGTGTCTCATAAAAATATGGTTATCTCTTAACTTTATAAAATTTGCTAGGCACAATTACAAATGTTGTATAATCTGCTGTTCTGCGTGGTTTTCCGAAGGAAAAAGTGCAACATCCCGAAGGGAAATTTCAGAGTTATTTTTTAGCCCCGTACTTCAACCATAATTTTTTGAAAAAAGGCAAAGATAATGTTGAGAGAACAAAGCCAGTTGTAGGAACAATAGAGTTGATAAATGGTTTCGGCAATTGAGCCATATAGAAAAATAATACAATTACTGCATAAGTTAGAATTGCAATAATTATTTTTCTTGACCAGCTTGTTTCCCAAGCTTTGTCTAATTCAACTTTCTTATTCCTTTGCTCAATTGCGTTAAGCCTTTTTTCAAAATCACTCATAATGAAATTAGATTGGAGATTAAAGTTTATTAAGTTTTCTTTCTAGGGGCTAAAAAATAATTGAATATAATCGCTGTTATGTCTGGGTGAGCGAATGCGAAAGTCTGCAAGACGACCCCGAGGATTTTTTCTCGTAGAGAAAAAACCGCAGAGTTGTGAGAAGGCACTTTTATTAATTTTAAAGATGGCACTTCAGGACGGCGGGACGCTGTCTTATTTTATTAGAGATGTGTGCGTCCTCTTTGCTTCTTTATTTCTAAGAAAGAAGAGCGCTCAGAATTTTGCTTCTTTTTCCAAAAGAAGATTTTTTATAATATGTTTATTATTTCTCCAATCTTGTTTTTTAAAGAATAAAGTTGAGGCGGTCTGTGTGGTGCATCTTTTTTGATTGATTCTTTTTTTAAAATTCCTAAAGATAAAATCTTTTTCCTGAAATTTCTTTTATCAATCTTTTTTTCAAAAACAATTTCATAAATTTTCTGTAATTCTCCCAGTGAAAATTTTTTAGGAAGCAAAGAAAAAGCTATTGTTGTATACTCAAATTTCCACTTTAATCTTTTTATGGCATATTCCAAAATTTCTTTATGGTCAAAAGCAAGAAGAGGAATTTTTGAAACAGAAAACAATTTTGCTTCTGAAACATCTGTTGACGCTTTTAGTTTTACTTTTTCTGAATTTATTAAAGCAAAATAGGAAATAGTTATAACTCTTCCTCTTGGGTCTCTTTTTGGATTTCCAAAAGAATAAAGTTGCTCAAGATAAACATTTTTTACACCTGTTTCTTCGAATAATTCTCTTTTTGCAGAATCTTCCAAAGATTCATCAATTCTGACAAATCCACCAGGCAAGGCCCATTTATCCTTAAATGGTTCAACATTTCTTTTAACCAACAAAACTTTAAGAGAATTTTCTTTAATTGTAAAAATAACTAAATCTGTTGTTACAGAGGGCTGTTCAAAATCGCTTAGTTTCATAGTGTATAAAATACAACAATAATATTAAAACCTTTCTTTTATGATTTTAAAAACTTCTTTGGGAACAAGCGTCTTAACTTCCTCAAATTTTTTCTCATAAATTAATTTTTTAATATCTGTCCCAGAAATATCATCATACCTTTTAACTTTATTAATTTTTACCTTAACTCTTTCCCAAGGGACGCTATAATCTCTTCCTGAATAAATTTTTGTTGGAAGTTCTCCAACAATAGATAAAACACAACTAGAAAGAACAACATCCCATTGAGCGTTTTTTGAATATGGAGAATCTAAATCTATATTTGCTCCAACAAGAAGTTTTTTATTTTTCCCATAAATCTTTTTAATCATTTCTTTCCTTTCATCTAATGAAAAAGGGTTTTTCTTATCCTTTTTCCCAACAGAACCAATAAGGATAACTCCAGCATCACATTCTTTTAACATTTTATCAACTAAAAACTTATGCCCATTATGAAATGGTTGAAACCTTCCATGAACTAAACCAACTTTCATTTTTTCACCTCAAATAAGATAGAGAAAGCTAATTTAAAATCTTTGTGTTTTATCTGTGAGTAAATCGTATTGTTCTGTAAATTTGGCTTCTATCGGTTTTAACTTTCATCTCTAAAGTTGGATTATCCTTAGATAACTCTTTAACTATTTCTAAATCCTGAATATTTGTCACCCTTAAATTTTCAATCTCTGTGTCTATACCTGCAGAACTTCTATAAATAACTGACTTATTATTACCTACTTCGCACTCAAATAAATAAACATCTCTACTTCCATCAAGATTATTATTTGAAATAGAACCAGGTCTATCTCCTGGATTTAAATTTCCTGCTTCAATCCATCCTTTTTTATTTGCATAAATTTCTAAGGTCAAACTCATTTTTCATATTAAAAACAGCTATCTCTTTATTCCTTCAATTTTTATTATGTCTTCTCTTGTTTTAAGGGTGCTACCACCTAAAAGAGCATTACCACAAGTAACTAATCCATCTTCTTCATCAATAGATGGAACGAAAACCAAAACATCAAATCCCTCTCGCTTTAAATCTTCTTCAGGTTTTTTATAAGGTTTCCAAGAGTCATAACCTCCAAGAGTTACAATTCCATTTTCACGACAGGCATTATTATTATGAATTGGAGTTATTTTTGCCATAAACTTATCTCTATCAAATAAGGAGGCAACTTTCCCAGCATCAATTTCAAAATTAGTGGAATAAGCAAAATTCAAACAATATTTCCTACTTACAGGTTCAGGCAATCCTTCGGCAATTTTTGCAAAATCCTCTAAGTATAGCTGTTGGTCTCCAAACATCTGGGTTCTTTGTTCTTCATTAGTGGAGTTTATACTAAATTGTAGTCCTGCCTGTCCATTATATACTTCGTTTTTAATTCCGCACCATTCTTGAATTCTTTCTTCTAATTTTCTGAATTTTCTTGGTAAAGAAGTTGTTAAAACAGGATGCAATACTTCTATTCTCAAACCAGCATCTTCTTGAATTTGTCTCTTATTTCCATGAAGCCATCTTGAAAATTCAAAAACATTCTCGTTAAATATTGGATCTCCCATTCTTGCATAATGGAGATTTAGTCTTTCCGTATATTTAACTTCTGGAAATAAACTAAGAGCATTATAAAGTTGGTCTTGTAAATCTCCAAATGTGGCATTTCCTCTAAAATCTACATTTGGAACATCACAAAAAGTGCATTTCATAGGGCACCCATATTGCGTGCTTACAGTAACAACCCACTTTTCACTTAAAGGCATACAATGAGTATTTGGAACGCCTTCAATCTCTTTTGTATACCCTAAAAAATCAGCTTTAACATTATATCTTTTTCCATAATCTCCAATAGACAATGTTTCTAATTGCCCTTTTGCATAATTTCCTGTAAAGAGATAACCTGTCGGTATCGGAAACCTTTGGGCTATTCCTTTTTCTGTTGTTTGTTCTAGTTCCATGCTATTAGTGTATAATATACACTATATAAACATTTCTGTTTTTAATTATATAACTACGAAGCAGACTAATTGTCTGTAGGACTGAGGAGCCCCATATTAATCCAAAAACGAAGTTTTTGCTATCTGTTTTTCTGAAAGAAAAACCAAGCACACATCTCCAAATTAATGAAGGGTGGTCGGAGGTTTTGAAAAAAATAAGTCTTTGTCCAAGGTATTAAGCAAAAATAAGATAAAAGAAATAATTAACGTAACCAAGAATATTAAACATAGGTGGATAATAAAGTTTCTGTATTCAACTGGAATCAGACTTCAGGAGTTAATTAATCTTAAGAGAGAAAATATTGATTTTGACATGAACGTATTATTCTATGCTCTCCAGACATCTGTTAATTTATGAATTAGCTTTATGCAGACCTAAAAAACCCACATAATCCACCGTATGCTTCTAAATCAAAATAAATCTTAAGATAGTCTAAAATGCTCATTCTAAACCTTTTTAAACGGCAAATTAGGCATTATCGACATGGATATAGTTAGAGACTCAAGCTAAGCAGGTTTTTATAGTTGTTTTCTAAGTGATTTTTATGAAAAATGCTAATGATGTTGGAAGGAAGAATGTAATGAGGGATAAAAACACGCCCGATCCGAAAGGATTTAATGAAGTGCATGGGTATGATTTTAACAAAGGCGTAGATTATGACAAAATAATGAATCAGATGGGAAGCACTGGATTTCAGGCAACTCATTTGGACAAGGCTATAAAATTAATAAGAAAAATGAGAAGGGAAAAGTGTACAATCTATCTCGGATATACTTCAAATATGGTCAGTTCTGGATTAAGAGATGTTTTTAGATATTTGGTAGAACATAAACTTGTAGATGTAGTAGTAACCACTGGTGGTGGTGTTGAGGAGGACATAATAAAATGCATCAAGCCATTTTTAATTGGAGATTTTAATTCTTCAGGAAAAAAATTAAGAGAGAAAGGAATTAACAGGGCTGGAAATATTTTCATCCCAAACTCAAGATATTGCGAATTTGAAGATTTTATAAAACCAATATTAAAAAGCATGGCGGAAGAACAGGAAAAAAATAATGAAATCATTTCTGTCAGAAAGTTTATTCATAGGTTGGGCAGGGAAATTGATAACAAAGATTCAATAGCATACTGGGCTCAAAGGAATAACATCCCAATATATTGCCCGGCAATTACAGATGGATCAATTGGGGATATGCTGTACTTTTTTAGTTATAATTATCCAAATTTTAAGATAGATTGTGTTCAGGATATAAGGGAATTAAATGACATCACAATAACTGCAAAAAAAACCGGCTTGATTATCCTTGGTGCTGGAACTGTTAAGCATCATATACTAAACTCAAATATGATGAGAAATGGAGCTGATTATGCAGTTTATATTAACAATTCGCAGGAATTTGATGGGAGTGATTCAGGTGCAAGACCAGATGAAGCTGTTTCTTGGGGAAAAATAAGACCGGATTCGGAAGCTATTAAAATATTTGGAGATGCTACAATACTATTCCCGCTGATAGTCGCCCAGACTTTTGCAAAAAATGTCAATTGAATCTATTAAAGAAAAGATAGAAGAACTTGAAGGATTTAGGACAGACTGGAATATTGACAGGGAGTCAATCGAGTGCATAATTGAAACAGTAAGGTATATGGATAATATTAGAGTTTTAGAGATTGGGACGTTTAATGGATACTCTGCATTATGGTTTAGCATGGTTGCAAATGAAGTTGTCACCTTGGAAATTGAAAAAGACAGGTATGAGGAATCTACAAAGAACCTCGAGTGCGCTGGAAATGTTGAAGTGTTATATGGGAATGCTGTGGAGACAATGTACAAACTAAAAGAAGATGGCAGAAAATTTAATGTTGTGCTAATTGATGGAAATAAATCGCAGTACATGGATTATTTAGATTTGGCTATGAATCTTCTGGATGAAAATTTTATAATATTTGTTGACAATACCATATCACATATAGACAAGCTGGGTAATTTCTTTGAATATTTAACAGAGCATACAAGCCTGGAATGGAAGGAAACAAATCTTGGTGAAGGCTTAATTGTTATTAAAAAGAAAAATTTATAATCAGGTGTTATTACATATTTGTATGTGGAATAAATTAAAGAAGATGGAGAGGTGGCAGCAGATTCTCGTTTCTTTGATTATAGGAATTGCTGTTGTTTCTTTCTGGCGTGGTTTATGGGGCTTATTTGATGTTTATGTTTCTCCTAGCAATCCCCTTATCAGGTTTTGGTTTTTGTTCTTGGCAGGATTTGTTGTGCTCGTAGGAACTCATCATGCAGTTAAGGAATTTGGTTAGCTTAACCACTGCACGGCAATCTGCATTTTTTTGGCAACAATCTTCTGGCAATGAGAATTATGGCAATTTAGATATTGTGCAATAATCTGATTTTTTATTCATTGCCAAAAATAAAAAAGTTTAGCATGGCAGAATTTTAGCATATTTAAAATATATTTACCAATCATTCTTATAGTTTTTAAATACGCTAAGTAAAGCTTATATTTAATGAGTTTTTTTAAATTCTATGCAATATGAGGACACATGGAATCCTTCCTATTCTGTTAGGAGGCTTCCTATTGAATTAAGATCAGTTTTTTCTGATGTAGCAAGAGCCTTCCTAAATGAGCTTAAATCGACAGGAGCTAACGGTGTTGTTTTTGAGGATTCAAATGGTGTTGTTGGAAGAACCAGCAATAATCCAGGGTGGTATGTTGAGATGTATCACGATGAAAGATTTTATACAAAAAAATCTGATCGTAAAGAAACTTCAAATGGAAGAAAAAGGCCTATTTCTGGAAGACCAGACAAAACTGGAAAAAGTGTTGGAAAAAGACGTAGGCATAATTTCCACAGGATAAGGTTGATTAAAGCACTGAGAAGAATATCTGATGGAACGGATTATGATTGGGAGACAGATCGCAGACCATGTAAAGGATATTGCCCGCCAGGTACACCTTATGATTTAATTGCTCGCGAGAAAATATTGGAAATTTTATTATACGGAGAAGAAAGTGGGGATTTTGGGTATATGCCTCCTGATCCGAGAGTTGTAAGATTTTTTAAGACTGGAAGTTTAGATGACTGCGTAGAAGAAATTACTGGTGAAGTTTCTTTTTAATATTCAATTTTTTATGTTTGCCTAACAAAAAACTTATTGGTTAGTCAAAAGAAAAATTTTCTTTGTCTTGGTTCTGTAAATGGGCTATATTCTTCCAAACGATCTATTAAGCTTGATTCTTTCGGCAGATGTATTATTCCACCCCTCTTTTCAATAGTCATAAATCTTCCATGTTTTAACTCAAATTCTTTTTTTATTTTGCTTCCATTTATGGTAACATATCTGTATTTTAAGGTGCTTTTTTGTCTGCTAGTTATCCTCTCTATTATTTTTTGGTTTTTCAGTTTGCTCTCAACAAATTCCCATGGTACAATCCAGACTTCTCTTTTATGTATAAATTGCTCAAGGTCTGCACCTCCTTCAATTTGATTTATATCAGTACCAAGATTATATGCCAACAATGCAAAATACAACTCAGGAGTGTCAATGTCTTCTCTAGATTGCCCCATAAATTCTTGGCAACAATAACGCCTTTTATAGCCACTTATCTGGTCATGCCTAACACTAAATACTGGTGGTCTTTCATTTATTTTTCCAGGAATACGTAATCCAGATTTCAGCTCAATGAAAGTATTTCCAGCATATAAGTCAATACCTCCATTTTTTGTTGCAGACAGGTCAAAAAGACTGCATAACCATCTTCTGTGACATAGTTCTACGGGAACTGTGAAATTATGCGGTTTCATCCCATATTAAAGAATAAACTATTTTTTAGTTTAACGGTATTTGCTTATAAATTATTCATATCTAAGAGCATCTATGGGATTTAATTTAGATGCCCTATATGCAGGCAGTATTCCTGATAATATTCCAACAAACATCGCAAACAATAGGCTTCCAATCACCAAATTTAAGCTGAACACCGGAGAAAAAAATCCATATCCACTATTTGCAATGAGCTGCCCTGCCTTGTAGGATATTAAATATCCTGCTGCTATTCCAAAAACACCACCAATAAAGCTTAGAAATGTTGCTTCAATTAAAAATATTAATAATATATGCTTGTTTTTTGAGCCGATTGCCTTGAACACGCCTATATCTTTTGTGCGCTCTAGTATGGATGTATACATTGTGTTTGCAATATTAACTGCCGCAACAAACATTGAGATTAAGGCTATCAGCAATACAACTGCAGTTATTGTATTCAGTATGGATGTAAATGTTGCAATTACTTGCTCAAAAGTCTGAACAAAAAAATCTTCATTGCCTTTGCTTTGCCCCCTATGATTTCTTAGATTCTGCGCAACTGTCTCAGTTACAGATGTAGGATCATACCCCGGAGATGACCTTGCCACTATAAATTGATAATTATTTGTGTCAAATAATTCCTCTAATGCTTGATTATTCATATAAATATTTGAATCGTCAATAGGGTTTCCAACTTCCTGGAAGAAACCTGCAACTTTCATCTCTTTTCCATTGACTGTTATTTTGTCTCTCAATTTTACCGGCTTTGAAAATATCTTGTCATCCAAAAGATAATTATAGCCAAGTATTACTTTTGATTTCTCTCTTCCACTTAATTTATTTCCCTCAAGAATTTCAAGTGCATAAACCTCTTCAATCAACTCTTTATGTTCCCTAAAATCAGAGCCGATAGCATATACATATTTTTTTTTGTCGTCAAATTCAACTTCTGCACTTGCCATATACATTCCAGTGGCTTCTTTTATTCCATTTGATTTCTCTACTATCCTTAGGTCTGTTTTATCCAATCTTACATTAGAATCTGATGAAGGTGGTCCTAAACCAGTTCCTCTTGGCTGGATTATAAGCTTATCATCTCCCATACTTTGTGCTATCCCCTCAACGTATACAGTTATGCCATTTCCAAAACTAATCAATGCAGTTATAGCTCCAATGCTGATAAAAACTGACAAGATGGTAAGCAGGCTTCTAAGTTTCCTATTTTTTAGTCCCTTTAAGGAATATTTTAATAAATCCAACATCACTTTGCATGCCTCAGCGCATCAACGGGCTTCAAATTTGCTGCCTGCATTGCAGGGAGTATTCCTGCAACAGAACCTATTACAAATGAAAATACTAATGTCCCTGTTAATATTACTGGTGATATTTTGACATTTATGAGACTGGTGTTTAGCAGTATCCTGCCAAGGTATGCCATTCCATATGCAATACCACTTCCGACTGCAATTCCCAAGATTCCACCAACCATCCCCAATAATCCAGATTCAATCAGGAATATGGTAAATATATCACTTCTTTTTGCACCTATTGATTTCATAATCCCAATCTGTTTTGTCCTTTCCAATACTGATGTGTACATTGTATTTGCTATCCCTATGCCACCAATTATTATTGAGATTGCTGCTACTACATAAACAAATATCTGTATTGCTAATAATGTTGCATCCAAGTCCTTCAGTCCCTGTTCTGGTGATTCAACTGTGAAGTCTTCTTCTCCTTTGTCCACATCTCTTTCTTTTCTAAGGTATTTTTCAATGCGTTCCTTTACCAGCCCCATATCATTTCCGTTAACAACCTTGACTGCAATAACACTATAGGTATCTCCAATATTAAATAAATCAGTCATGTCATCCTCATTTATCAAAATCAGATTATCTACGATGAAACTTCCTTTTTTCTCCAAAAATCCAACCACTTCATATTTTTTGCCGTTAACAAAAATATCATCTCTTAAATCAATAGGTTTTCCAAACCTGTCTGGTTTTCTGTAATTATTTCCAAGAACTACCTTACCCCTCTCTTTATCTTTAAGCATGCGCCCTTTTTCTGTTTCATATTGAGCTATTCTTTCTGTCTCCTTTCTTCTTTCTCCATCTGGCATACTTCCTGCAAACGCAAAGTCAGTTTTTCCATTAAATGATATCTTTGCAGATTCTATCTTTCTTCCAAGTGCTATCTCTACACCGTTTATCTTTTCTATATCATTAACATAAGACTCAAATAATGGATTTATTACTCCTGCACCAGGAGGGCCATTCCCTGTTCCGGCAGCCTGTACAGATAGGATGTCCGTGCTTAACAGGCTGAACTGAGAGATTACAGCAACTCTTAGGCCTTCACCAAGTCCAATTAGTGAAACAACTGCGGCTATCCCAATGAGTATGCCCACCATAGTAAGCCAGCTCCTAAGTTTCCTATTTTTTAAAGAACGATAGGAAAGAAGGATATAATCTTTTATCATCTTTTTCTGTATTTTCTAACGAAGAAGAATACAATTATAATGATTAAGATAACCAAAATTATGTTTAATGTATTATTTTTCTTGACTAAACCAAGCTTTATAGCCTCATTCTCTGTCAGCAAGTCTAGTCTTAAATTAAAATTTTCTTCATAATCTACATTGTTTACAACATATTTAAGAAGAACGGGAATATTTACCTCAGTTATTCCCTCCTCTACATAAACATCAAAATCTTCAGACTCCGTATCATCTGATTCAAGGTTTCCAAGATAAACATAGTCTGTTGTTGATAACAACCTATAATCTCCTGAATCTAATAACTGCAATTCCAGTGCTTCAACATTCAAGCCACCAATATTTGCTATTTCAATAGTGAACTTTCCCCGTGTTTCATCTGTGATGATATTGCTGTCAACTATGTACGGCTTTAACGCAAGCTTTTTGTTTTCCACATCAACGTAAAACTGATCTTTTATTATCCACACAACATCACCATGTGTAACTTTTAATTTTATTTCATGCTCTCCATCAGACGCATTTTGATCTATCTTTAGCTTATAATCAAAATAAATTGTATCCAGTCCTGAGCTTGTTCCCTCAATTCTCCCAATATTAACTACGGTATTCGAATACGCACTGAAAGGGTATTCTGGCAAAACCTCAACCTTAACGTCATATGCTGTATCTTTCCATAGATTTTCCATCTTAAATCTTAATTCTACTATATCTCCTGCCAACGCAGGGTCATCATCCTGCCCAATCATATCAATCCTTAAAGTCTGTGCAGAAGCCAGTGATGATAACAACAATACCGCCATCAATAATAAAATTAATTTTTTCATCTCTTTTTACCTCTTATCTTTTCTACCATCCCATCTTTTAAATATATAACTCTTTCTGCATGATGGACCAGATTTAAGTCATGTGTAACCAAAACTACTGTTTTTCCCTGTCTCTTATGAATATTCTCAAGTTCTTTCATTACTTCTTCGCCAGTTTTTGAATCTAAATTTCCAGTTGGCTCATCTGCAAGGATTAACTCTGGATCATTTGCAAGTGCCCTTGATATTGCCACTCTTTGAGACTGCCCTCCAGAAAGTTCTGCAGGCTTGTGAGTCATGCGTTCTTTCAATCCAAACTTTGTAAGCAATTCTGTTGCTATGTGTTTTCTTCTTGCAGGAGGTATGTTCTGAAATAAAAGTGGTAGGGTTACATTCTCCAGCGCAGTTAGTGTAGGGATTAAATTAAATTGCTGGAAAATAAATCCTATCTTTTTCCCCCGTATTGTGGAGAGATTTGATTCTGACATTTCCGATATGTCCTTGTTGTCAAGATATACAGATCCTTTTGTAGGGATATCAAGGCAACCCACTATGTTCATCATTGTTGATTTGCCTGAGCCGGAAGCGCCTACAACAGCAACAAATTCACCCCTTTCAATTTTTAGAGAAACATCTTTTAATGCATTGACTTTAACTGTCCCCATCTCGTATGTTTTCCATACATTCTTTAGTTCCAGGATGGGATTGCCTCTTTTCATAATTTATTGATTAGTAATCATTATTTATAAATATAATCAAAAAATAAAGAAGTGCTTTGTAGCATTGCTATCAAAGCTTTATTCTGCAGACACTGAAAGCTTGCCTGGACCTGTGAATCTCAATAAGTTAAGAGATGCAATAGTGCCAACTCTTATCAAAACATCAATCCACATCATCGAATTTTCTGTGTCTTTTATGTGCACGGTAAATATTGCAACTGCCATGATAATTATTAAAGGCCATACTGCATATTCTACCTTTAGCCCAATAACTAATGCCAGTCCAAATATTATTTCAGAGAGTATTAGTATCCATCCAAAGAGAGTTGGTGCTGGGAATCCAAGGTCGTTGCCAAGCATTCCAATAATCCCGTCCGGCGCCATTATTTTCATTATTCCTGGCACAAGAAACAACAAGCCTAATACTACCCTAAGAAACGTTGTAGAGTATCCATGATTATTATCCATTTTTATCCTCCCTTAAATTGATGATAATTTATTGATTTCTCTCTTTAAAAATGTTATATTTAATGATTCTGTAAAGTTAAATAATGATTTATAAACAAAGATTATTTTTCCATACATAATTTCTTCTGAAACCTCATATTTGATACTTTTTTAAAAACAAATTCTTCCATCATTAGTTAACTTAACAGAGTCGAACGAAGTGTAATGAGACAAGCGAAGCGAAGAGTTTTGTGTTAGTAAAATTGCACATAATTCTTGTTATATTCCCTGAATGGCTGAAATTTAGTGCAACGTCCTGGAGGAAAATTTCAGAGTTTGTCCCTCGCAGTTTTTTAGGAAGCCCCCCTTTTGCTTCTTTTTTTCTAAAAAAGAAGACGGGCAGGACTTTAATTTAATCCTTGTTTTCTTAATCTTGAGCTAATTGCATTTGGTTGACGTTTTAAAATTTGAGCAATTTCATTGATAGAAACATTCTAGAGATATAATTTTTTTAATTTGTTATCTTCTTCTCCCCCCCAAGGTTCATAAGCATTTCGATATTTCTCTT
Organism: Nanobdellota archaeon; assembly: GCA_030699455.1. Lineage (GTDB taxonomy): Archaea > Nanobdellota > Nanobdellia > SCGC-AAA011-G17 > UBA489 > JABIKK01. The sequence goes on from JAUYMN010000007.1 coordinate 37,566, forward strand.
TGATTTGTTCTAATCTTTCATGATAATTAGTTTTCATATTATTTTTAACAGAATCTTTTTTTTGACTTCTCCTAATATTTCTTTCAGGAACAATGTTGTTTTCTCTTACATAATCATTTATTATTTTCAAAAAAGATTCTCCAAAATCCTTTAATTTTTGTTGTCCAACACCATTAATTCTCAAGAATTCATGTTCATTTTTTGGAAAGTAGGACGACATTTCCCTCAAAGAAACATCCCCAAATATAATGAAGGGGGGAACGTTTCTTTCATCAGCAATTTGTTTTCTTAGAGTTCGAAGTTTTTCAAATAAGTTTTTATCATAAGTAATTTTCTCTTTTACATCTTCAAGAATTAAACTCTTATCTCTAATATCAACTTTTATCTCTGGAATATTTAAGCAAACGTCACATCCACTACAATTATTTTCTGGAAAAGATTCTCCAAAATATCCTAAGATGTCTTTTCTTCTACATGAGGTATTTTCGCAGTATATCATCATTTTATTCAATTTATCTAATGCACTACTTCTAATTGTATCTTCTTGAATTTGGTCAATAAAAAACTCGTGCTTTCTTTTATCTCCTTTTGAATAAAACAAAACACAATCACTTGAAAGCCCATCTCGTCCAGCTCTCCCTATCTCTTGATAATATCCTTCTATTGATTTTGAGAAAGTATGGTGAATTATTAATCTAACATCAGGTTTATCTATTCCCATACCAAAAGCAATTGTAGCTACAATAATATTTATTTGGTCTTTAGTAAATAACTCTTGATTTTGTTTTCTTATATTATTAGGAAGTCCAGCATGGTAGGGGAGAGCTTTAAGTCCATTTTCTTTTAATTGCCGAGCAATATTCTCTGTATCTTTACGAGAAAAGCAATAAATAATAATAGATTCATTTTTATGTCTTTTAATCAAGCTCAAGATTTTATTGAAAGTATTCTTTTTTTGAGTTACTATTAGATTCAGATTTTTTCTGTTAAAACTAGAAATAAAAATTTGTGGATTTACTAAAGATAACTGTTTTACAATATCTTCCCTTACTTTTAATGTTGCTGTTGCAGTTAAGGCAATTACTGGAGTGTTTGGAAAAAGTTTTTTTAAAAACTTTAAATTTCTGTAATCCGGTCTAAAATCATGTCCCCATTCCGAAATACAATGTGCCTCATCAATTGCGATTAAGCTTATCTGAAGCGTTGTTAAAAATATTTTAAACTCTTCCAGTGCCAATCTTTCTGGAGCAATATACAGAATTTTAACTTCCTTTTCTTGAATTTTTTTCTTAATGTTCTCAATTTCATTAAAAGAAAGAGTGGAGTTGATGTATTCTGCACTTATTCCATTTGTTTTTAAATTGTCTACTTGGTCTTTCATCAAAGAAATAAGTGGTGAAATTACAATTGTCAATCCTTCAAGTTTAAGAGCTGGAATTTGATAACAAAGCGATTTTCCTCCTCCTGTAGGCATTAAAACAAGCGAATCTTTTTTTTGAAGAGCATTGTTAATAATATCTAATTGCATAGGTCTAAATTCTTCATACCCAAAATATTTTTTTAATAATAATTCCATTTTTTATGTTTGCTCTTGATTATAATAAAATTATGCGGGTATAGATATAAAGTTTTTGTTGTTTTCGTCATGCCCAAATAAATAGAAAAATTTTGGTGAGTGATAACGAACCTCTTAACCGTTGTTAGACGAAATTTTTAATTTCATTGTGGGTTTCGCTGGTCGGTTAAGAGAAGTTTTTCTGCGAGGCAAAGCCGAGACTATCTTTCCGAAGGACTGGGGGCTTCCGTTTTTTAGTAAATTAGCGAGGGACAAATTGCACATAATTCTTGTTATATTCCCTGTAGGGCTGAAATTTAGTGCAACGTTCCGAAGGAAAATTTCAGAGTTGAGAAAAAGACCGTTCCATCAAGTACGAAGTACAATCAAAGAACAGAATCGAAGGGTAGGATTAATCACTCCA
>JAUYMN010000017.1 GCA_030699455.1 Nanobdellota archaeon
TCTTCATTATTTTCAAAAATCTAAAAGTTTTTTTATTCCTTCATGCCGTAGCATCCATCCCCCATCTCTTGGAAATACATGTCTATTTTTTACTTTTGCCGTTTTTTTAGATAAAAATTAAATATACTCCAACTGATAAAATTATCAATATCAACAAAAATATTGCTAAAGCCCCTTTCGGGCTGTTAGCATCTTTTGTCTCTCTTCTATCAGCAGTTATTTCATCGTTTTTTGCTCTGTTCTTTTTCAAAGTTGCATCTGCTTCAAATCTTCTTTCTTGAGTCAATGCATCATTTTTATCTCTGCTTTTGCTCAAAGCTCTATCGGTAGTTTCTCTTGTCTCATTTGTAGCCATGTCATTAGCTTTTCTTTGTTGATTTATCATTTTGTTCTGCCTCCTTGTGATATATAATATAATCAACAGAGTATATATACAAGTGCAGTAGTTAGATATAATTGTTGTATGAGGGAGGACTTAATCTTGTTAATTTTACTCTATCTTCTTAGAATAATCCCAAAGAATATGGTATAAATCAAGATATTCTTTTGCAATAATATCGTTTTCTATTACAATTGTATAAATAGGATGAATCCAAAGAGTAATATAAACAAAACCATCACAAACTATCTGAGTTATTTGAGATGCTTTTGATTGCTGTGTTTTTGGCAAAAGTCTTGCTTCTGTAAATTTTAGATTACTAACTATTTTAATCTCCTCATCAGGAAGCTTATAAAAAAGTAATTTAAGTTCAATATTTTTTTTTATTCTTTCAATATGGAATGAATGCATTAATCTGTCATTAAGAACATTAATTATATTTTCGTTTTCTGCAAGCCCATATATCCAAACATCTGATTTTTTTTCAAGTAGACTAAATAAAATAATTTTTACTGCATTTAATCCTTCAAGAGTATACACCTTTGGAGTTTGTCCAGATACATAAGTTGTTTTTATGTAATCCATTGCAGATTTTAAATTTTCCAATTTATCTTTTTCTTCGTTTAGAATCATTTCGGTAGGCAAGGCTGCAAACACTTGCTTTCCTTCTTTAGTTGTAATATAGACAAGATTTCTTTCTTTAAGTTTATTTAAGGTGTCATATACATTAGCTCTATGCATCTTTGTTCTTTTTGAAACCTGTGTTGCAGAAGATTCTTTATTTTTCAATAAATCTAAATAAATAGTAGTCTGCATCTTAGGAATACCTACCGATTCAAAAGCCTTTATTATGAGTCCATCTCCCATAATATTCATGAGATCATTTTATATATATTTTTATCGGTTTAACTCTTTAGAGATTACTTTCTCAAAACTCGATGAAAATGAATTATTATGAAGGTGCTATCCACTTTTGGAAGTAATCTAATAAATTAGTTTATATTCGGTATCTCTAAGTTTGATTCCTATTAGGTATAAAAAAGAAATTTAATAAAATTTGCTGTCCTGGATTAAAACTTAATTCTGAAAATAAATGGATGGATTTGATCAAAATGGCAAATGAGTAAATCATAACAAAATTACCAACCGTTTGTGCGCTGGTGAATGGGAAAAATGGGCCCAAGAGGAATTGAACCCCTATCTCCTGGTCCGAAGCCAAGTATGCGATCCATTACACCATGAGCCCATCTAAAATTATTCATAACTGCTGGATTTAAGCTTTATCATTGCATGTAGCTGAGTACCAGAACTGCAATATTAATAATATAAGAAGATATGCACAACAAGCAGAAATTTCTCTGAATAAAAAATGAAACGTATGCCAGCATTATGGTCATAATCATTGCAGGTATTGCCATAAAAAATATAAGAAAATTGAATTTTGTGAATGATACTACAAATACTGAAACATAAAACAAAAGTCCTAAAACATGGTTTGGAAGTATTTTTAACAGATTTCCATACTTACTTGTTATTGCCTTCGTACATGAAATGTTGCTTTTTATGTCACATAATGGGTTATATTTTCTGCCCCTTTCAGCCTTGACCTTGACAATCCATGCATAAATTGATACAATCATACCCAAAACAGCAAAAATTCTCAAAGCAGTTATCATTGTAATGAAGAAGCAGACCACGTATATATTCTTTATGAATATGTCTTTTTCTGAATGAAATAATATTGGCGACCTGCAAAAACTCTATCTTCAGAAATAACAGGTCTTTAATAGGTAACTTTCAGTAAACATGCCAAAAATGGAAGAAGCCATGAAAAAAGATGGGATTCCGCCTGCATTATAGTCATTTGAAAACTGCTTCTCAAGATTGTCCATTACGGGATGAGCTTAGATTTTCCAGATTTTTTGATTTTGAGATATTGCTCTCTGGTTAAAGATACTGCTTTTGCACTTTGCAATTGGCTGTTAACAATTACATTTCGCTGTTCACTCCATTCTTTATCTGAATGTGTCTTAACATACCTTGCCCAGTACTTAACAAAATTCATACGATCTTCCTTGTTTGTTTTTCCAGGCTTAAGAAAGATTTTTTTCGATTCTTTGTTTGTAGGCATATACCTTCTCCATATCTATGTTATTCTTAAATATTTCTTCTATATGCTGGGCATCTTCTAAGTCTTTTTCAGACTTTAGATGGTATCGTTTAATGCCAATAATTCCCAAAAGTATATAAATTTGAATTAATTTATAAATATATGAAAACACTTGTGATAATAGTGCTTGTATTGTTGGTATTGGGGCTGTATTTTTATACAGACGTCACCAGAGCACTCATTAATTTTACTGGAGGCTTTATCTCTGACAGAATTTCTGATGTAAAAGGTTTATTTAATTAGTGCTGTTTGTTTCGTTGCTATTGAACCCTGTTGGATGCATTCTTACCCTAAATATTGCCTTATGTTTTGTCTCGGCTTCTGTATAAACTAAATCACAGTCCTTATCTTCGCAGAAATAACATCTTGCTTCATATTCTCCTTTAACTTCGCCGGTTGTTATTACTGCATCATTTATTATTTCTTCTTCTCCAATGTTTATCTCTAAAACATGCAAATCAAGATTATAATCTGTATTCTCATATTCTCCATCAAATTCACCATCAATTCTTATTGTTTCATCGACTTTGCATTGTATTTTTGTATTTTCCTCGTTTTTTATTCCAAGCCTGTATTTGTATATGCCTGACTCACCGGATTCCAACCATATGTCTATTATCTTGCCGCCTATTTTTCCATTGTCATCAAAAATGCCTATGCCCTGTACATCATTATGGTCGTCTAATATGAAAATATTAAACTCTGGACCTGGCCCAGTATACACTGATTCGTTTTCTTCTTCTGTTTCATTGAGCTCTGGCTCGTCTTTTATTGGTGCCTCTTCCTTATCTTTGAGTTGCTTTTCAAGATCATCCAGCTTTTTCTGAAGGTTATCAATATTGTCTGAATCATCCGAAACTTTTGGATTCATAAAACTTGAAATGACATAAATCCCAACAATTATTAATGCTACAAAGAATGCAAATCCCAAGAATACCCACTGTATATTGTCCTTTGGATGCCTATATCCTGGATCATGGTAGTGCCCACCTGTTGGTCTCTCTGGCGGTATATGTGTTATCTCTGTCTTTCTTTTGATTTCAATCTCTTTTTTTGGATATACTTTTTTCTTGTCAAGCTCTGATCTTGCCTCTAACAATTCCTTCTTCTTTTCAAGTTCTTTCTTCTTCTTCAGATACTCATCTATATCCATTTTAAAGTAGTACCCACCATATTGTTGATGTTATAGGAAATCAATGAGATTTATATATAAGCTTTTCTCTGAAAAATCATCTACTTTCAATATTTTTCAATAAATGCTCCATCATAACATCCATTGTGAAAATAAATTTTCAATTTTCTTTTTCCGTGTGAGAGGGTTATTTCTGTGTTATCACAAAAAGATGGTGTTTCTCTGCTACAGAACTGATAGAAACACTTGCCTTCGATTGTTTCTGCTGAAGGGAGTATTGTAACTGCACCTTTTGGTAATTCCTCTCTTGATGCTATTACTTCTATTAAATCCTCAAGAATACCCCTATTAACTGCCACTGATATTTCAGGCATTTGTCTACCTTCTCCTGCCAGTGGAAATGTGATAATTCCTTTTCTTAATGATTTTTTCATGGTTTGTATCTTGTCATTGTTCTTGGGAATGCAATGGCATCCTTTATGTTATCGAGACCACATATCCATGCAATCACCCTTTCTGTTCCAATACCATATCCTGCGTGAGGAACACCACCATATTTTCTTAAATCAAAATACCATTCATAGTTTTTAGGGTCTTCTCCTTCTGCTTTTAACCTTTCTTCCATATCTTCAACATCCATACTCCTAACACTCCCCCCTATAATTTCAACTCCATTTGGTGCCAGCATATCAAAGCATAATGCCTCATCAGTATTTTCCGGGTCTCTTGGTTTGTAAAAACCCATTGCCTCAACTGGATAGTGGGTTACCACAACGGGAACATCAAAGTGGCTTGTAATTTTTTCTTCTTCTATTGTTCTTAGATCTTTTCCAAAAGGAACATCCATGTTGTCTTTTTCTTTAAGCATCTTTAGAGCTTCCCTGTATTTTATGGTCGGCCATTCCTTTTTAGTCATGGCAATAATTTTGTCTGGATCCTGGCCTAAGAATTTGAATTCTTCTCTTCTTTCTTCAACGGTTTTTCTAATTGTGTATTTTAATTCTTCTTTTCCAAATTCTGTTAAGTCTTTTAGGTCAAACCATGCGGCTTCCATTTCAGCCATCCAAAATTCTGATAAGTGATTGGTGGTTTTACTTTTTTCTGCTCTAAATGTTGGTCCAAAATTATAAATTCTTTCTAATGAAGGAATTGCTGCTTCTGCATATAACTGCCAAGTTTGGGCTAAATACATTTTATCCTTGTAGTATTTCACTTCAAAAACTGTTGAACCACCTTCGCTTTGTGTTGGCTGAAGTATTGGGGTGTCAAATCTGTAAAAGTTTTTTTCTCTAAAAAATTGTTCTCTGTGTTGAATAAAAGAACTTCTTATTTTGAAAATAGCTGCCAATCTTCTTGTTCTTATGGATAAATGTCTTTTTTCTAATAAAAAATCATAACTTTGGTCTTTTGTTATTGGATACTTATCCGAAGCTCCTATGATTTTAAAATCCTTTACTTTTAACTCATAACCTGTTGGTGCACGTGGGTCTTTTAACAGTGTTCCTGTTAATTCCAAAGATGATTCCACTTGGATCTTATCTATCTCATCCCATTCTTTTGAGAAATCTTCTTTTTTAAGAACGCATTGGATAATATTTGATGAATCTCTTAATACTACAAATTTTAAGTTATTTGAACCTCTTTCTCTGTATGTCCATCCCCTGATTGAAACATTTCCTGTTCCTTTTTTTATAGCTTCCTGAATTGATATGAATTTTGTCATGATATCATCTCTTTGTTTTAGTTATTAAAGCTTTTTTGTTCTTCAAGTCTTTCTTGTAAATCTTTGTCTTTAAACATTTCAAATCCAATGTATCCTGCAAAGATTCTGAATCTGACTGGACCAAGTCCATATGGGCCACTTGCGAGCCAGTGTGGTGTTTTATCTATTTCTGCGCCGACCATTGTTGCCCTATATCCAGGGGTTATTGTATAATGGCTATCTATGTCTCCTTTTAGTGGTCTTCCGTGTTCATCAAAGAAGAATCTGTAAGCCGATCCCCTCTTTGATCTCCATTCTATGTATGTTATGTCTGCTGTTTTTTTTCTTGAATAAGTGGTTTTTTTCTCTTCTAAACTCTCTGTGAGCTTCTCTATCTCTGATTTTTTCATTTTTTCCTCCAAATGGGTAATATTTTACTAATTTTCTGTTTATTTAAGAAATTATCTTAAAAATATTGGAAAAATTAGCCAAAAATACAAAAATTTAAATATAATATGGCACATATGTACATTATGGAATATAAGCTTGATAGCAAGGATAAAAAAATATTGGGGGTGTTAAAGGAACATGGAGATTATACTACAAGGGAAATTGCAAAAAAGACATTAATCCCGTTTACCACAATCAATAACAGGATTAGAAAGTTAAAACAAGAGGGTTTTATCAAAAAATTTACAATTGAATTAGACCATGATAAAATTGCCCGTGGTTTTGTTGTTTATGTTTTAATTTCTGCTGATTTGAAATACCTGAAAGAAAAAAATAAAACCCAATACGATGTTGCAAAAGAATTGAAGAAATTTGATTCTGTTGAAAGGGTTGATATTGTATCTGGTGAGACAGATATTGTTGCAATTGTGAGAGTTAAAGATGTAAAGGAATTTGATAATTTTTTGCTAGAAAAAATTCATTCTATTGATGGTGTTGCAAATACTAAATCTATGATTGTGATACATGAATGTTAATTTGGGTGCTGTGACTTTTGCATGGAAAGTTTCGAACCCAGAAGACATTGGATGTCTCTCCTTTTTGATAGGAGTGCGTTTACCAATTCTGCGAACCATTTTTTACTTTATCCCTAGCTCTTTTAATTGTTCTTTGGAAACTTCTGAAGGTGAATCCAACATTAAATCTTTTGCATCTTTGTTTTTAGGGAAAGCTATCATCTCTCGTATTGATTCTTCTCCAGCCATTAATGCTGTTAGTCTATCTAATCCGAGTGCAATACCCCCCATTGGCGGTGCACCATATTTCATTGAATCTAATAAATAACCAAACTTTTCTTCTGCTTCTGCATCTGAAATTTTTAAGGCTTTAAATATTTTCTTTTGTAGGTCTGGTGTATTAATCCTAATAGAACCGCTACCCATTTCAAAGCCATTTAACACTAAATCGTAACTTGTTGACATTACTTTTTCTGGAGATTTTTCTATTAAATTGATGTGTTCGTTTTTTGGAGCTGTGAATGGGTGGTGTTCAGAAACATAGCGCTTCTCTTCTTCTTTGTACTCAAATAATGGAAAGTCTGTAACCCACAAAAATTGAAAATCATCTTTACTTTTTGATAAATTAGGTTTGTCTGTTTTGTATTTTTTTATAGATTCTTCGTAAGTTAATCTTTGAAACGGTAATTTTAGGTCGATATTTAAAACTTCTTTGAATATTGCTTTCATTAACTCTTCGCATAAATCATAAATGTCTTCTTCTTCAACAAATGACATTTCCATGTCTAGCTGTGTAAATTCTGGTTGTCTATCTGAACGTAGATCTTCATCTCTCATACATCTTGCTATCTGGTAATATTTGTCGTAACCACTAACCATTAAAAGTTGTTTAAATATTTGCGGTGATTGTGGTAATGCATAGAACTTTTTGGGAAATTTCCTTGACGGAACTAAATAATCTCTTGCACCTTCAGGTGTTGATTTTGCTAATATTGGAGTTTCTATATTTAAAAAGTTTTTTTCGTCTAAAAATCTATGAATTGAATTAATCACTTTATGACGTAAAATTAAATTTCTTTGCATGTTTTTTGATCTTAAATCAAGATATCTGTATTTTAATCTTGTTTCTTCCGAACTTGTTTTTGGATCTAGAGGGATTTCTTCTGCCTTATTTAATATTTCTATGTTGTCTGCAGATAATTCTATTTCTCCTGTGTCCATATCTTTTTTAATTTGATTTTCCGGACGTGCTTTAACTTCTCCAATTACCTTTATTACAGAATCATTTGAGATATGTGGAAATTCTTTTGTTAAGCTTGGATTCACAAATATTTGCGTAATACCATATCTGTCTTTTAATAAGATGAATGATAATTTTCCCTGCACCCTGTGGGCCTCCACCCATCCACAAAGTGCTACTTTTTTCCCAGAGTGTGTTTTTCTTAATTCTCCACATGTGTGTGTTCTAAGCATACTCAAGTGAAATTATAAGGGTATTTAAGATTTGTTGCTGTTTTGCATTGTTGCATCTATGGGGCTTAAGAGTTGCTATTCTTAATTTGGAGTTAGGAAATAATAGATGGCTTGATCTAATTAAACTATTTTCCTTTAGCTACTTTCCATAAAACTTCAAAATGATTTTTATAACTTTCAACAATGTCTTTATCTTTTATCATGATTATTATCGGCCTCTCTTTGATTACATGGATGCTCACTTTATCTCCAAAGATTGTTGTTGTAGCCTCACTTTTTATATCTAAAAACCTTGCTTCCACACTTTTTAATTTTAATATTTCCTGAGTTTTATATTCCGTATTCATAATGATTCTAGCTCCAAAGCCTTTTTTTGTTAGTTCTTTCCCTATTCTAGGAAGTTCATATAGGACATCATAAGCTCTGCCAGTTGCACCAAAAGCACAGAAGGATTTTTCTTTAATGATTTCTCTCATTAAACTTCTTAACCCCTCAATTCCTTCATAAATATTGATTTCTTGTTCTTCTTCTTTAATTTTTTCAAGTGATCTAAGTTCCGGTATAAAATCTTTAATAAATGCCTCTTTTTCCTTTAGAGGATTTAATAAATTTTTAGGGTCGTTAGCTCCAAAGTATTTTTTATGGCTCTTTATAATGTAATGTACTAAGCCTTTTTCTATAAGGTTATTTAATATTTGATAGGTTAATGTTCTATCTAAACCAGACTTCTTAGCTAATTGTGAGCCATTAATTAAGTCGTGTTTTAATAATTCCAGATATACTTTGGCTCCATTTCTGGTTAATCCACATGTCTTAAGTTTTTCTTCTGTGCTTTGCATGAAGTTGTAGAGCCAAAATACTATATAACTGTTGTTATTTTTAATTACAACATATATTTAAAAGGGATATTCGTTGATTATAAGGTAATAAATTATGGAGAAAATGGAGCAAAATAATAATTCAGTTAGAGAAACTTCAGGTTTAGAAGAAATGTTTAGACAAACTTTATCTGAAGAGGAAATTGCTAAAGTAGACAGAGCTGGCAAAAATTTGGCAAGATTTAATAGAATAGGTCTGCTTCTTCCCTTTGTAGGAGCCGTGGCTTCAGCATTACCTATGGGATCAGCCATTATATCTGGCTACCTTGGGGGATATGTCGAAGCAGGTAATTTTATCAAAGAAACTCCAGAATACATTGAAAATTTGTTTTATTTTGGAATGATGCCTTTATTCGGAGGATCCGCCGCATCTGCTCTGCTTTTCCCATTCAATATTCCTAACTATAGAAATGTCAAGTCGTATCTAAGTAAATATGATACATTTGTTAGAAACTGCGAACTACCAAATTATGGAGAAGAAAATGGTCTGTAGATTGAGACGAGAACATTTACAATCATAAAATTAAGAAATCCTCCTAAATTACAAAAACTTGGTCTTCCATTTCATAGCCAAGTCCCGACAACGCAACAATACATTGCTGTTTTGATAAATATTTAATCTTGTCTTTGAAAAATTGTTTTTTTGAACAGATATTATTTTATAGGTATTTGCATCCTTAAAATAGATGAAACTAGAAGATAATTTGATGATTACTGATGATGTGTTGCTTAGGGGCGCAGCTCTGCTAAAAGGATGCTATGCAAAGATAGACGATGAAAGTATCAGCACCATACTTCTTAGATATAATGAAGCTGAAATTAACACGCATGTTATAGACTGTGAAAAAGAAGTTGGATATCATATTAATGAAATTTCAGAAGAGGGGATAGTAAACAGGGTTGAGAGGATTACTACAGTGCCATTATCATGGCAAATTCCTATTGGCGGAGGGGATGATCTCGCATCGTGGACTAGTTCATATATCTTAAGGAGCACTAAGAATCATCTGACCACCATATTATCCAACTATCACGCAAGTATGTCACAGAATGTTATCGGGGGAGATGTTCTACATACTACTGGTGTTGTTATCAGTTTTTTTTATGAAGGTATGGGTGATCTAGTATGTGCTGCACAGGTTGTTTCAAAAGCTAAAAATATTGTGAGGAGCGTATGTGATCCTATGGAATCAGCTAGGATCGAGTTATTGAGGTCTATAGAAAAGTCGGGTAATGCACTGAAATTTAGAAAATAACTGCTTAATCAATATTTTTTCTTATGATTTCCATCGCCTTTTTACCGTCTAATTTACCACGGTATTTTGACATAACCATACCCATCAATGCATTTAGAGATAAGTTTTTATTTGATTTTACCAACTTTACTATTTCACTTTCTATTTCAGAAGTTTCTATTTTTTTGTATTTATTCAGATTTATTTCATTGCCTCTTGCAGCCTGTGTTAAAATTTCTAATATTGCTGATTCATCTATTTTATTTTTTGTTAATGCATCAAATACCAAGTCATAGTGCTTCCTGTGAATTTTGTTAGTATCTAACTTAAATCTTGAGGATATTTCCTTAGGGATCTCTATTAACGTTTTTGCAATTAAATTTGGTGATATTTTGTACTTTTTTACAAAAGTTTCAAAGTCTTCATTATTAATTATTTCCTGTGCCAACTGCGATGGAAGGTTGTATTTCTTTTCTAATTTAATTGCTTTTTCTGTCAACAATTCAGGTATCTTTATTTTTTTTATTAATTCAGATGTGAGTGATATTGGTGGCACGTCAGTTTCTGGGTACATTCTTGCAGCCCCTGGCATCGGCCTCAAGTAAGATGTTGTGTGGTCTGGGTCTGCTTTCCTAACGTGTGATTCTAATTTTTTCTTTGATTTTATCTCTGACAACTCTCTTTTAATTTCAAATTCTATTACTTTTGGTATGCTTTTTAATTCCTGGAAACCTTTTATTTCAACTCTTGGATGTCCGTTTATTGAAACATTAACATCCTGCCTTATTGTGCCAATTCCGCGTTTTACCTTGTTTGTTGAACGTAATATCATTCCCAATATGCCTGCTACTTCTTTACACTGCTCTGAGTCTTTTATTGAGGCATCCGTTGCAATTTCGATTAATGGTATCCCTAATCTATCTAGTCTATACCTAACATAATCCTCTTTTTCTTCTATTTTTTTTGCTGATTCTTCTTCCAAACAAACTGAATCAATTATTACTATCCCTTTTGATGTTTCTATATAACCATCTGTTGCAATCAACATTGTTCTTTGAAAACCGGAGGTGTTTGAACCATCAATGACTATCTTTCTCATAACTCTTATTTCATCAACAGGTTTTGCCTTAAGCAGCAATGCAACCTGTAGTGCGGTTTCTAATGCATCCATATTGACATCTTTTGGAGGCTCTTCATCTAACTCAACCAAGCATGATGAAGTTGAGCAGGCTTCATAGATAAACATTTTATTTTTTTTTAATTCAAATTGTGCTGCTGCATCTATCTTTCCAGTTTCTCCAGCAACTGCACGAAGTCTTCTTTCTATTTTAATGTCTGGATTTTGATCATGAACAATAGAAGGACAGCTACAAAAAAGCTTGTGTGTTTCAACCTGCTGATGTATCTCTATTCCACACTTAAATCCTAATTTTTTATAATCTAATTCCATGTTTAAAAATAGAAGTGTTATGTTTATATTAGTTTCTTAATCAGATTTAGCCATACACGGGAATATCGTATATAAGCGTTTGTTCTACCTGTGGACCTGCAGAGCTGGTAATTAGCCGTGCGTCCATTTCTGCATCTAATCCAAGGAGTGATTCTGGATCTTCGATCTTGCTTTGAAGGCTTGCATCTCCAGGAGGCAGATAGGTATCAAATATTAGAGAATCTAAATATGTTTCAAGGTGTATTTCTCTGACCTTTCCTGTTGAATGATTAAAATTAATATTTCCGGTTACCTGTGTCATAGTTTGTTGATTTATGATTAGGACTATACCATATGTTTGATAATCCCTTATTTCAACTGATGAAGGATATGAGTATGGATTTGAATTTTTTCTGCAAGATTCTAATTTTATTGTGATATCACTTCCTGTAATCATTACATCTCGTACATAATATGGTGTCCCAAGAATGTTTAATTCTTGACCTCTCCTTAATTCAACTTCTGGTGTGAATGTTAAATATGTATCTGCAAATAATTCATTATTTGTTGCACCACTGCGGTCATCAACATGAAAATAAAAGTTTTTTATATCTCCATCACGAGTACTGCCTTCTTCAAATACAATTTGACCATGTGTTTCTATTCTTTGAGTTAGTATACTTGATTCCACTTGCGTATCCTTTAATGCTGAAGGCATCATGGTTTTATCAAGAGTCATATCTGCTGCAATGGGGTATGTCTGCGAAGGTGATGGTGAGAATTCTATTCTCGCACTATCATATAATTGGAGGTTACAATTGGGAGTTGTTGCTATTTTATTTACTGAAGTAACTTGTTGTCCTGTAGGGTTATTGTTAAAATTACTTGCAAACATTGCAACTGCAAGGATTAATACAACACTCAATACTAAACCTCTTTTTTCCATATTCCTATTGAGATTTAACAGTTATATATATTTATTGGTTATTATTAAAAAAATGAAACTCTTTTTCTAATGAACGCGGACTTATCTCTCCGCGCAAGTTTTCCATCATTAACTTATGCACCATTGGTTTAGGGTAATTGCTCAATAACCATGCCATTTTTATAAATGCTGTTTCAGTTAACATGTCATTATGATCTCCAATAACCCCTGATTCTTTTATTTTTCTGCCCGTAGAATAGACATTCATGTTGATTCTTCCATTATTACATTGTGATGTCATGAATACAGGCATCTTTTTTGCAAGTGATTTTACTGAATTATATATCTTCTTGTTTTCCCCTGTATGCTTGTCTATTTCATTAATTGCTATATGCCCCAGCCCCGTTCCTTCAATTATCAATCCGTCAAATTTTGAATAATTATCCAATTCTGTGGCATATAAATTAGGATGTGCTTTTAATATTGCAACCTTTATGTTTTCTCTAAATGGCTTTACTTTGATTTTTGAATCCTTTTTGTCCTGCCTTGTAGCATGCTTGGAAATGTTTTCATATCTCCCATCAGGATAAACCCTTGCTATTGGTTCTGCGTTAAACGGTCTAAATGCATCTCTTCTAGAGGTGTGTGTTTTTTTTGTTTTTGTAGCTGGAAGAATCAAGCAGGATTTATCATCTGAAGTCTCGTGAAGACATATTCCTACATCACAAAAATTGCTTTTTGCAATATAATTAACTGCACACAACAAATTCATGAATGCATCTGAACTTCCACGATCTGAGCTTCTTTGTGCTCCAACGATTAAGACAGGTATGTTTAAACCTTCTAAGGCAAATGATAGTGCTGCTGCAGTGTATGCCATTGTATCTGTGCCATGGGTTATTATTACTCCATCGGCTCCCTTATCTGCCTCTTTTTTAACTGCCTTTGCCATCAAATTGTAATGTGAGAATCTCATGTCTTCTGACCACATATTTGATAACAGAAAAGAGTTGATATTTGCTATTTTTTTTAATTCAGGAAACATGCCCATCAATTCTTCAGGTGTAAATCTCGCTATGACTGCGCCTGAATCATAATCAACTTCTGATGCTATTGTGCCACCTGTATGTATGATTGAGACTGTTGGCAAATTTTTATTATATTTTATTTTTTCTTTTTTTATTGCCTTCTTCATCTGCTTCGGCAATTGCTTGATTGATTCTATCTTTGTTTTTTTTATTCCAATATTATATCCTGATTGCAGTTTTATTACAATTTTTTCATTATTTGTGTCTGGAAGAATTGTGCCTTCAAATTCACGTGAGTCCCTTGTAGATAACCTTACATTGTTGCCTGGCACTATCATTTTTTTCAGATTGAACACCTTTTTTATTTATTTTATGATGTTTTATTTGTTTGTTAAATAATCATTTATATACTTTAAGTTATATTTTAGAGTTAGAGAGTATTTATATATGAAAACGCATTTAAAAATAGAATTAGCGTATTTTTGTTGTCGGCTAAACAACAAATTTCGACTATAACTGTTAATTAAGTTCGGCTAAAACTTAATTGTAACCAGATTGGCTAAAATCTGTATGAAATTTGTTAAATTGATTTTTCTTAGAGCACTTAAATCATTAATCATTAAATCTCTGACTGTAAAGTAGTTGGAACTATAATATAAATATTATTGTGGTTCAGGATATAATAACAAAATAAAACCTTAACGGGGGAAAAAGAAAAATGGAAAATTTGATACAAGATGCATTACAAAATGCGCCGGATATACAAAACACAATTAGTGTTGGAGAGGCCAAGATAAGAGTTATTGGCTGTGGCGGTGGCGGAAACAATATTGTTTCTTGGCTACATAGAAAAGGGATTAAAGGTGCTAAGATATATGCTGTTAATACAGACAAGCAACACCTTGATATGACAAGCTGTGATGGCAAATTGCTTATTGGAACAGAGCTTACAAGAGGGTTAGGTTGTGGCGGTTATCCTGAAAAAGGAAGAGAAGCTGCAAAAGAGTCTATTCATGATATTAAAAATTATGTAAAGGAATCAGACATGGTATTTGTTTGTGCAGGTCTTGGTGGTGGAACAGGAACAGGGGTTGCGCCAGAAGTTGCAAAGCTTGCCAAAGAAACTGGATCTATCGTTATAGGGTGTGTAACAATGCCCTTTGAAATTGAAAGAGCAAGAGTTGACAAGGCTGAATTTGGTCTGCAGCAGTTGAGAGAGGCATGCGATACCGTTATTGTTATTGACAACAATAGGTTAGTCAGCATTGCTGGCAATCTTCCTATTCAACAGGCTTTTGCTGTTGCCAATGAATTGATATCCACAATGATTAAGGGTATAGTTGAGACAATTGCAATACCATCACTGGTAAACTTAGATTATGCTGATGTAAGGGCAATTATGTCAAACGGAGATGTTTCTGTTATAGGTATCGGCGAGTCTGATACAGAGTCTAGGGTTGAAGAAGCTACAAGAAGAGCCTTGACAAATCCATTACTTGATGTGAGTTATGATGGTGCAACTGGTGCGCTTATTCATGTAAGTGGCGGAGAGGACTTGACTCTTGATGAAGTCAACAGGATTGGAGAGATTATTACAGAAGCTCTTGATGCGGATGCCAATGTTATATGGGGTGCAAGAATTGATCCTAAAATGTCTGGCAGACTTAGGGTTATGACAATTGTTACTGGTGTTACATCACCATACATCCTCGGAAGGACAAACAGCAAAGAGATGTCGCGTCAAGCTGTTCAAGTCGCTGATGACTTGGGCATAGACATGGTCGGTTACGAAAACCGATCTGTCCGCAGATCATACTAAAAGGGCGACCCCCGAACAAAATGCCCTTTTGTGTCTTGTGTGCTGATGCCTATTCTTAACTCTGGCATCAGCTTCTTTTTTATCTTAGGACTTTGTAAAGTAAACTAATGGTTAAAAAAACGAGGCTATATTTTTGGGGCTTAATTTCATTCTTTTTGTATTTACTATGAAGTGACTAATTTATCGAAAGCTTTATAAATGAGCAGTTTTTTATATTTTTAAGAGCATTAAATCAAATGGTAAACGAAACAAAATACGGCGTAATTTCGGACGTTCATCACGATCCTAGCATAGTTCCTGTTACGATTGACGTTCTAAAAAAATTAGGAGCAGAAAAATTAATCTTAAATGGAGATATTGGAGAACGTCAAAAGTCATCACAAGCAAGTCAAGATTATGTTGCAGTTATTTTAGATGCAGTTGGCAAGAGTGGATTAGAATCATATGTCCAGCCGGGAAGTCAGGAAACATTTGGAGTATTTCAGCCAGTTTTAGAACATTTCAAGGGCAAACATTCAAATTTAATTGATACTTTTAAAACTCAAAAAGTTGAAAATGGAGACCATCATTTAGTATTTTTACCAGGTTCTGATTTTGTTTGTGGTGGAGAATATCAAATTGGAAGTAATGAAAAAATCCCATCAGGTTTGTATATTCCAACAGAACAAGGAATCATGCCATATGATCCAAAGGTGCATCAAGCATTAATGGCTCAAGGACAATTTAGAGGATTATTGCAATATGTAAACATGCACGATTTGAAAAGATTAGTAAATGATGGCGAAAAAACTGTTGTTGTCTGCCACGTTCCACGAAAATTTGACTCTGTTGATGGAGCTGTTGATGTTGCTTATTTTGGAGAAAAAACAGATGGAAGCGTAATTCCAGGAGTTGCTGTTGAAGGAATGATTAGAAAACAATATGGAAATGTTTCTGATGATGAAATACGACTTATCGCTGCTTCCAACGGACTAACTCTTAAAGAAGAGAATAGAGGAAATGAAGATTTAAGAAATCTTTATGCGGAGTTAGGAGTTACAAAATCAATTAGTGGGCACTTCCACGAAAGCGGACATAGAGCACATGACGGTAGAGTTAATCCAATTCAGCAAGGAACTTTAGTTGATGAATTGTACTGGAATTCTGGACAACTTGATTTAGGTCAAACAGGAATTCTAACTGTGAGTGGTGGAAAAGTTAGTTACCAGAATGTTAAACTGCAAGATCATCTAAAATAATTCTTTTTTAGAACTTACGCCAATATTTGACGCTTTTTCAAAAACAAATTCTTCCCCCATTAATTAACCTAACAGAATCTATTTTAGCAATATTTAAATACTGGGGGCAATATTGTTTTTATCCAGAGAGGTGCATATAACATGGAAGAAAGAAATACTCGCGTTTTTGTTCTGCCAGCTGTGCTTATACTTGCTGCTGCATTTTTAGCTACCAGCTTGAGTACTGGTGGTATTGACGGAAATATTGATGGGGCTGCTGTAACTGAAAACAACCTTTACAACTGCGACTGGAGTTCTACTGAAGGAAGTGACAGAGCCTATTGCCCTGCTAAACATCCCAATGTAGTCGACGGAAAATGCAACAATGGAAATACTGGTAGTGTGTTGTTTGAAGGATCCCAATTAGGAAACGGAGTTGCACGACAGGGTTGGCGTTGTGATTCTAGTTCTGAAAAAATAGATGTTTTCTGCTGCAATTAATTTGTAGCATTTTTATCTTTTTATTAATTTTGCCTTAGCTCTGTTTGTAGCCTGCTTTATTTTTTTCGTTGCTACTTTAACATGTTTTGATAATGGCCATATATCATTTTCCCTATCTTTTTGCCCCCACTCTTCAAAGTAGGTGAGGTATTTCATCTCTTCCCTAAATTGGTCTTCATCAAGAGAATTAGGATATCCTATTGTTATGACCATGTCTGGTATTACATCATCCGGCATGTGCAGTAGTTTTTGCATTTCATAAGGATCAAGAGCACCGACTATTGCTGATGCAAGCCCAACATCATGTGCTTTTAATATTATATTGGCAGCGATTATTGCACAATTTTGTATGCAGTAAAATTCTCCGCTTTCCTTGAATATGGACTTTCCTTCATCCCTCTTGTTGCAGATTATTAAATGTACTGGAGCGTCTGCCATCCACGATTGGTTTCTGCATATATCTGAAATTTTTTCCCTTTTATCCTGATTAGTTACAACAATAAACTGCCAATTTTGTATGTTTGCTGACGATGGGGCAAACCTGCATACGTCCAGTATCTCACCTATAAGCTTCATTGGAACTTTTTTTGTTGAATAATCCCTGCATGTTCTCCTTGAATGAATAATATTATCCAGCTCCATACAAAGATTTATATCTCAAGTTTATTTAAGTTTTACCATGAAATATAATAAGCTTGTTGAGATATATTCCGAGCTTGAAAGCACTTCAAAAAGACTTGAAAAGACAGATATTCTTGCGAAGTTTTTGAAAAAAGTTGATGATTCCGACATGGCAAATGTCATGAATTTAATTAGTGGTAGAGTCTTTCCGTTGTGGGACAGCAGAAACATTGGCTTTTCTTCAAGACTGCTAATAAAAGCAATAAGCTCTTCTACTGGCGCTGATGTTGGCAGGATAGAAAAAGAGTTTAACAGGCTTGGCGATCTTGGCGATGTTGCATCTTTGCTACTCAAGACAAAAACACAACAGACATTGTTTAGTGAAAAACTCACTGTTAAAAAAGTCGTTGAAAATCTAAAAAAACTTTCTGAACTTGAAGGCAATGGTTCAGTTGATAGGAAAATTGGGCTTGTTGCCGAATTGCTGAGTAATGCCAGTGCTGAAGAGGCAAGATATATCTCAAGAACAGTCCTTGAAATCTTAAGAGTTGGAATTGCCGATGGAATAATAAAAGATTCTATTGCAAAAGCGTTTGGTAATGATGTAACAGAAATTGATGAGGCCTTTGACCTTGTGTCTGATCATGGTGAAGTTGCCATGCTGGCCAAAAATAACAATCTGAAAAGTTTAAAGCTGAGACCTGGAAGACCCATGAAGCTAATGCTGGCTATACTTGCAAAGAATGTTCAAGATGGATTTTCTGTTGTTGGCTCCCCTGCCGCCCTAGAACACAAGTATGACGGGTTTCGTCTTCAGGTGCACAATGATGGAAAAACTGTAAAATTGTTCACAAGAAATATGGAAAATGTTACAACCCAGTTCCCAGATATTGTGAGGAATCTTAAATCCAGCGTCAATGCAAAAAATTATATCATAGACTGCGAGGCTGTCGGCTATTCTCCAAATAGTGGAAAATACTTACCATTTCAAAAAATATCTCAAAGAATAAAAAGAAAATATGATACTGATTATGTAGCGAGAGAATTTCCTGTTGAGCTGAATATTTTTGATATTATCTATTACAATGGGAAAAGTTTGCTAAATAATGTCTTTAGTTATAGGAGGGAATTGCTGGAAAAAATAATAAGACAGACAAAAAAGAAAGTTGTTTTGTCAAGATTACTTATTACTGATGACCATAATAAAGCCGAGAGATTTTTTAAAGATTCTATAAAAGAAGGGCATGAAGGGCTGATATTTAAATCTTTAAATTCTGTTTACAGACCTGGAAGATATGTTGGATACATGGCAAAATTAAAAGACGTTATGGATTCCCTTGATTTGGTAATTGTAAAATCTGAATGGGGAAATGGAAAAAGAGCTTCATGGCTGACATCTTATACTGTTGCCTGCAGGAATGGGGATGATTTTTTGGAAGTTGGCAAGGTCTCTACTGGACTGAAAGAAAAATCTGAGGGAGATGATAAAAATAATTTTTATGACATGACAAAAGAATTAAAAAAGATAATTATTTCGGAGAAGGGCAAGGAAGTTATTGTAAAGCCTAAAATTGTTGTTGAGGTTTCCTATGAAGAAATACAAAAGAGTCCAACATACAGTTCAAAGTATGCACTTAGGTTTCCAAGAATAATTACAATCAGAGAAGATAAGCCATTAACTGAAATAGCAACACTTGATGACGTAAAAAAACTTTACATAAACCAAAATAAATAACAACTTAAAAATAACAATATTTAAATACTAGCAAGGAGTAAATGGTTTGTAGTGAAGGGAAAGGGGAAGATTTCTTCCTTCTTTAGTTTGAGGGTGCCTGGATGGAGAGAGGTCGCATATGATTGTAAAAGAAGATTTTTTGAATAAGATAAGGGGATTGTTTGGTCTCAATTTATATGAAGCAAGAATATGGACTGCTTTGCTTTCGAGGGGTGTTTCTACTGCTGGTGAACTTTCTGATATAGGTGATGTTCCAAGGTCAAGGGCTTATGATGTTTTAGAATCCTTAGAGAAAAAAGGTTTTATTGTTATGAAGTTAGGAAAGCCAATAAAATATTTGGCTATCGAACCCGGACAGGTTGTTGATAAAGTTAAGAGATATGTCGGCAATGAAACTAATGAAAGAATAAAAAGGCTTGATGAATTAAAAGGTGGTGATGTTCTTAATGAATTAGGTGCACTCCATAATCAAGGCGTGGACTTTATTGAACCTGCTGATCTCGCCGGTGCTATACGTGGCAGACATAATATTTACACACATTTGGAGGCCATGGTCAAGGGTGCTCAGAAATCCATTGTTATCATGACTACTTCGAAAGGCTTAATGAGAAAGATAGAAGCATTGAGACCTGAATTGAACAGACTTAAGAAAAAAGGAGTAAATATCAGGATTGCTGCGCCTCTTAGCAAAGATGCTGAAGGAGCCATAAAGAGTGTGTCTACTGTTGCTGAAATAAAGCATGCAACCCATGTCAATGCAAGATTTTGTATTGTTGATGAGAAAGATTTGATGTTCATGGTATTAAATGATGAGGATGTACATCCAACGTATGATGTTGGCGTCTGGGTGCAAACCCCTTATTTTGCATCCGCCATGCAGAAAATGTTTGATGCTAACTGGAACCAGATGAAACCTTCAAATACTGTTTTTAAGTGATTAGAAAGTTATTTAAGAATCCATTTGAGATTATTGATCATGGATTTTAAAGATAAGATTGCAATTGCGATTTCTAAGAAATTAAGAGTTGGAAAAAAAGAAATTTTTGACGTCATTGAGGTTCCCCCTGATGATAAACTGGGTGATTTTTCCTTTCCATGTTTTAAGTTTGCTGGAAAAAATAAACCTGC
Organism: Nanobdellota archaeon; assembly: GCA_030699455.1. Classification (GTDB taxonomy): domain Archaea; phylum Nanobdellota; class Nanobdellia; order SCGC-AAA011-G17; family UBA489; genus JABIKK01. The sequence continues at coordinate 20,338 of JAUYMN010000017.1, forward strand.
CGAAATTGCAAATGATTTGTCAAAAAAAATTAAAATCAGTTTCATTGATAAAATTGAGGTTAAGGGCCCATATTTGAATTTTTTTGTCAATAAGAAAAATCTTGCTGAATCTGTTTTAAGTAGTGTGTTTAAAGAAAAAGAAAATTATGGACGCTTGAAGTTAAGCAATAAGAAAGTAATGGTGGAATTTTCTCAGGCCAATACGCATAAAGCGTTTCATGTCGGGCATATAAGAGGGACTTCTCTTGGTGAGAGTATTTCTAGAATATTAGACTTTTGTGGCAATGAAGTTGTCAGAGCAAACTATCAAGGTGATACCGGAATGCATGTTGCTAAATGGATATGGTGTTATCAGAAATACCACTCAAAAGATAAGCTAGTTGAAGATGAAGCATGGATTGCGCATATATATGTTGATGCTGTAAAAAGATTGTCTGAAAATCCAGAGTTTCAAAAGGAAGTTGATGACATTAACAGGAAACTGGAATCCAAAGAAGACTTGAAACTTAATGCGCTGTGGAATAAAACAAGATTGTTGTCTCTTGGCGCTTTGAGCAAAATTTACAAAGATTTAGATACAAAATTTGATGAGTATTTCTTTGAATCACATGTTGAAAAAAAAGGGAAGGAAATTTCCAAAAAGCTTGTTAAGAAAAAAATTGCTGAAATTTCCGATGAAGCGACAATCATGAGGCTGGAAGATTACAATTTAGGTGTATGGGTCTTGTTAAGAAGTGATGGTACTGTCTTGTACTCTGCAAAGGATCTTGCATTAGCTGAAGAGAAGTTCATGAAGCATAAGATTCAGAAAGCAGTATATGTTGTTGGAAAAGAGCAGGAGATGCATTTTCATCAGTTGTTTAAGACATTAGAAATTATGGAGTTTAAACAAGCAAAAAATTGTCAGTATGTGCCTGTCAGCGAAGTTAGGTTGCCACATGGAAAAATGTCCTCCAGGACCGGTGATAATGTATTGTATTCTGATTTCAAAAATGAATTAATCAAGGCTGCTAAAAAAGAAATATTGAAAAGGGAAAAATTAAATGATTCAGATCTTGAAAAGAGGGCTCTTGCAATTGCCGTTGCCTCCATGAAGTACAGCATGCTTAACCAAGGCAATAACAAAACAATAGTATTTGATAAGGACAATGCTATGAAATTTGAAGGAGATACCGGACCTTATTTACAGTACACTTATGCCCGTGCATGTTCAATACTTAGAAAGTCTAAGAAGAAAAAATCCTTATATGCTCATTCAATAAGTGATAAGGAAACATCTCTTTTGAAGAAGATTTATGATTTTCCCATGGTTGTCAAAAAATCTTTTACAGAGCTGGATCCCAGTCCAATTGCAAATTATAGCCATGGTCTTGCAAAGAGCTTCAACGAATTCTATAATTCTTGCAAGGTAATTGGAGATAAGGAAGAAGTTTTTAGACTTAGTTTAGTTGAAGCATTTAAGATAACCTTGGGCAATGCATTATATTTGCTTGGTATAAAGGCGTTAAATAAGATGTGATTATTGGTTTTCATATTTTACAAATTCTTTGTCAATAACCACCAATTCAACACCTGCATCATTAAATATCTGCCTTGAGAGCTCAGCTTTGTGATACATTTTATCTGCGACCACCATTTTGATTCCTGAATTAACTATCATCTTGGCACAAACATGGCATGGTTCCATCTTGGTGTATATTGTTGCACCGTCTACCGAGATTCCATATCTTGCAGCCTGAACTATTGCATTTTGTTCGGCGTGCGTTGTCCGAATGCAATGCATGCTTTTATTACCATCCTTATCATAAACTTCACTCATAAGATGTCCGACCTCATCACAATGCGGGGCGCCAATCGGGCTTCCAACATAACCAGTTGAAATAATTCTTTTGTTTTTCACAATTACTGAACCACACTTCCCACGGTCACATGTTGCCCTCTTTGCCACTTCCCTCGTTATGTTGATAAAATAATCATCCCAGTCGAGCCTTTTTTCTTTTTTACCATTTAAACTATCTATGATGCTATGTTTAAGGTCATCAATACTTCCCTCGTTTAAAATTGTTAAATCTGCCATGGCAATTGGACCAGCCTTATTTATATTCTCTATTTCTGCTTTGTCTCTTGAGCTTGATTCCTGCCTATTTAGCGGTCTTATTTCCCTTTTTTCGAGGCGGGAATATCTTATACTTGGTGCTGATTGCACTGAAATAACAAAGAGCTCTGGAAATTTTTCTTTGAGAATTTTATATTCTTCCCAGCTGTAGAGACCATCAATTACTACCTTTTTACATTCTGAAATTAACTTTTCTATTTTGGGGATATTTAATACTGCATATGCTGCCATGCCATGTTCTTTCCTTAATGACTCCCTTGCCCATCTTTCGTTAACTTCATTTACTTCCTTGTTGTGCGCTTTTACATACTCATCAGTTACATCGCCAAACCTGATTTTATGAAAATCTAAACCTTCTAGTATATGTGTTACCTCACTTTTTCCAGATCCAGTAAGCCCAACAATGGCAATTAATCTTGTTTCTTCTGTTTTAACCACCTTGTTTGTTAAAAACGTCATATTAATAAGTATTATTGTGTTTTATCATCACACCGATGGAAATACATCCAAAAATAGAGATTGTAGATTTAGCACTTAAATACAAAGATATTCTCATATTGGGAGATTTGCAGCTTGGATATGAGGACTATTTAAATAAAAATGGCATTATGGTTCCAAGATTTCAGACAGAAGACACATTAAACAAAATAAGGGGCATATTAGACAATGTTAATGTTAAAATTATTGTTTTTAACGGAGATGTGAAACACCAGTTTAGCGGGATTTCTCCGCAGGAATGGGATTCTGTTGAAATGCTGATTGAAGAATTAATTGAAAAATACAAAATTGTGATTGTTAAAGGAAACCATGACAATTTATTAGAGCCAATTCTTAAAAAGTATAAAGGCAAAATAGAGCTGGTTAATTCTTACAAGGTAGACAATATCACAATAGTGCATGGTGACAAAATAATTCCAAACCCTTCTGAAATAATCATAATTGGTCATGAACATCCAGCAATTGGATTCAAAGAAAAACCGAATGAAAAATATAAGTGTTTTTTAAAAGGCAAATGGAACAAGCACATATTAATTGTCATGCCATCTTTTAATATGCTTACAATCGGAAGTGATGTGTCAAAAGAGAAAATTTTGAGTCCGTACCTAAAAACAAATTTAGAAGACTACAATGTCTATGTTGTTGAGGACAAAACCTACTGTTTCGGCAAGCTGAAAAATATTTTATAACAAAAAAGAAAGAGGTTTCCCTCTTCTTTATATTATTATTTAACAACCATACTTAATCCTGCCATCAGCAGAATAAAGTGCCATACATCAATATTCCATAGTCCAGGTCCAAAACCAAGGTCTCCTGCCACATATAGAATTGCTGCAATTAATACAACCCATCTTATCCATGAAGGACAGTCATATTTCATATTAAAGCACCTCCCTAATTTAATTTTTTAAAGACTTTCTAGATTATATTGTTTTCTATTCTATCTTTTTCAGATTTTATCATTGTTAAGTAAAGCTTTTATAGATTTGAATGTTTTTTAAATGATATGCATGGAAAAAGAGGGCAGGCTGGCATAGAGTATGTGATACTTACTGGATTGCTGTTATTTTTCTTTATACCACTAATACACTACTCGCTACAAGAATCAAATAATGCGATAAAAAACAGCCAGCTTGATAGTTATGTCAATCGACTGGCCAAATCTATTGATGCTGTGCATTCTATCGGTCCTGGTTCCAGCGAGATTGTTATTATCACTGTTCCAAAAGGAGTAACTGAATCATCTTTTAGTGATTGCTCTTTTGAAGGTATTAATGAATTTGTTCTAAAGGTGGGAATGTATGGTGGAATATCTGATGTGCATGCTTCTGTAAAACCCTGCCTTTATGGGGAACTTCCAATAACACATGGAACATATCACCTTAAGGTTCTGAGTATAAACGAAACTGCAATAAATATAAGCTGGGGAAGCTAAATGGAACATATGAAAAAAAGAGGTCAGATAAGCATTGAAATCATGTATTCTGTAGGTGTTTTATTGGTTATATTTATATTAACAAGTTCGTTAGCTTTTAATAGGAAATTAGATATTGAAAGAGCAGGAGATACTGTGAGCAAAAGAAGTGATTGTGCCATGATATCAAATGCTATAAACAGGGTTGTTACTTTAGGTGAAGGACATAAGTCAACATTTAAAACAGTATATAACTTTGATGTGTATGATATTGGGCTGATTATAGTGGGTGATGAACCTGGAACTTCTCCAGGAGAGTTGGAAGTTATCTGCACTTACAATGGAAAACTGAATCAATCAAATTATACTGATGGTCAGGGAATATGGCAGGTTAGTGTTTCAAATTATACTGAAATCGTCATGGATCAATTGAGTATTTAAAATGGTGAAAAAAAGAGGTCAGAGTGGGATGGAGGTGATGCTTATAATCGCCCTGATTTTAATTATTAGTCTGCCTTTTTTGGGTGGTTTTCTTGCAAACCTAAATTCAAGAATGAATTTGGAGGATAGGATTCAAGTTGCTGTTGAAGTTGCAGACCTTATTGAAACTACTGCAAATTTAGGATATGGAAATTATGTAAGGTATAATACTGATTATCGCATGGAAATAAGAGATAATGAGCTGTTTGTTATTGGTAAAAATGGTGAGGACGATGTTTCTGTCATTATCACTCCCACAGTACCTAATGGTGTTTTGGAAGATGGGGCGATTCAAATTATTAATGGACAAAATCGGGGGATAACTATTGAAAATGGCGAAGAAATAGATTATCTTGATCCGGCAAAAGTCTCATATGATGATCTTGAGGATGGAATTGAAATAATTATTAATGGGGATTATTTTACTAATGAATCAAGAGTTAATTTCAATCAAGAAGAAGTCTCACCTACTAGTAAATCATTTTTCAACAAAAATAAAATATCATTTAAAGCAAAGACATCAATACGTCCATGCGGTTGTGAAGTTTACCTTGTAAGGGAAATTGATGGGGTTGATTCTTATTCAAACGTAGTTAAGCTTGAAGTAGACTGATATGAAAAATTATACCATGAGATTGAGGAATGTTAACGTGGGAAGAAAGGGGCAGGCTGCAGTAACCGACCTTTTTGTAGCTATTGGGGTATTCATTGTTTTAATAACTATAACCTCGGTCATGTGGAATTTATACAATATAAGACTGCAAAATAGAATTATTTATGATGACCTTGTTGTAAAAAGCTTCCAGATAAATGACCTTTTATTGAAGACGCCTGGATTTCCTGACAACTGGGATTATTTGTTTTTGAGTGATAGAATCTTGACAGAGGAGATATATTACATTGGATTGGTTGAAGGTGAATTAAATATACCCTTCAATAAAACTTTAGCTTTAAGTAAAATGGGAGAAGAAAATATAACAAGTGTTTTTCATGCAGGACAGTATAGGATGGGCATCAGAATAAGGGATGCCGATGGCGAGGATTTGTACAGTGTTGGAAAGGTTAGTGGAAGTTCAAAATATTCTGTTAATTTGGGAAGAAATGTGATGTACCAAAATGTGCCTGACGGTTCATTCACTCCTTCTTCAATTGAGGTGATATTGAGCAGATGAGAAAAAAAGGTGTTATCTTTGCGTTGGACGGTGCTATTGCTGTGACAATTGTGCTAATTATGCTAATTAATACTACCTATTATTTTGCCACAACCTCTAAAGAATCTGTATCCCAAACACAGGTAATCAAGAGAGGTTATGATGTTCTTGCAATGTTTGATGAACTAGGGCAGCTTGATAGAGGTCTTAGGGATCTTCCTCCAGGTGCAGATAGCATAAGTGAAACTTTTATTGATGAATATGATGGGACTCTGCTGAATGTTTCTAATTTTCTGCCTTCTGGATATAATATGATGCTGATCCTGGATGACGCTAATAAGACTGAATGTATAGGAGATTGTATTCTTATTAACGGAGGTTCGGTTGATATAGAAACTTTAGATCTTGCTGAAGCAGGGAACTTTGTAATTCAGGTTAATGCTGTAATTACATCTGCCCCTGCGATTGATTCTGATTCCGGATTGAGCGTTATTTTTGAAGAAGTCACATACCCACTTGTTCAGCGCAGTGAAAAATGTGTAATGGATGTTGACTGCACCTATTCAACTCTGGATCTTGTTGCATTAATTGCAGGTGAAAATACAATTACCATCAGTTCTGACATACAAGATAATATTGAAATAAACTGGATAAAAGTTCTTGATAATTCTGCATATTCATTGTCAACTGAAAGAGAAATTCCTGACAATAGGTTTGTTGGGACTGGCGAGAGATGGTATGCTGGGTTTGATAATAGTTTTGGACATTTTGAGGGATTTCATAGGGCGAGGTTCAAAATATGGATAGTTTAAAGTGCAGGAAGGGTATATTGATTACGCTTGGAATGGTTTTTATTAGCTTGACTATACTATCATTTGCCAATGTTATCCTTAAAAATTCTGAAAACTCTGAGAGCAGGATTAAGGAATTTGCAGAAACTGAAAGAGTCTACAATCTTAGAAGTTCAATATCCAAAAGTATGGAAAGAATGAAAGACGAGATAATGGCTGGCTATCTGGATATAAGCTACAAGAATGGCATTGTTGAATTTAAGACTAAATTTACCGGAAAACCTGTGAGGCCAGAAGTTGAAATAATACAGCAAATGGAGATATTCAATAAAAGGCTTAGAGAGAGATATTATGTGGATTTTGAGAATGATAAGTTTCCTATGGTAGATGATAAGGGGGTTTTGATTGAGTATGAGCATATAAACAGCTTACCTGATGAGGATGGGGATGGACTGGGAGATATTGATCTTATTAACCAGATAAATATTACTAAGTTCTATCTAAAAGAAAATAATTCCATGTACGTTGGATATTCTTCATGGCCATATAATGTGATTTATCTCAATGGATTTAATAATGTTAACATCAGGGAAATTAATTTTACATATAAGAGTGAGACAAACTATCCCCACGTTCCATTACTTAAAAATGATACTACTGGGGCATATGCAGTCATTCCGGCAGTGTGTAACCCCAATCAATGTATAACTTTTACATTTAACAATTATCACCAAGGTGTTAAAATTTACCAGGAATCATTTTATGTTAAAGCATCTTCTTTAAATTTTCCTGCGTTTCCAAGCCTGTTTGGTACTTCAAATTACCCATCCCCAAACGCAAACGTTGTTGTTGGAAGTGCATCAGATGGTTATGGATATCATCCCCTTTTTCAGTTAAATATCTCTAAATCTATTCCTGATGATAGCAAAAATCGTACAATTATTTTTAACTGGGTTCATACTTCTGCAATTGATTATATATTTGGAACTCCAACAGACCGATCTACCTCTGGAATGATGATTTTATTCCCCGAGCTAAAATCGACTCCCTGTGTAATTAATGGACTTGATAATACTGATGAGATATTTGATTGGCTGTTCTATGGTCTGGTTCAAAGAACCACCACTTCTGGGTGTGGGCGATATGGCAACTTCCCACCACTAGACCCAGAAGATGTGATTAATATAGAAATACAAATAATCATGAAAGATGACTTTGCAACACATTATGGCGGATTAGAAAGCGCGAAAAGCTATAGCCTTAACCTGCCTTTTATTGAAACTGGTGGAAAGAATATTACCATAGAATACAGCGGTCAGTAATGGAGCAAACAGTTTATAAAGAATTTTAGTATTGGAGAATATAGAATGAAGAGGTTGTTTCAGGTTCTATTGGTGATAGGTATCATTATTACAGCATTTTCTGTTTATCTGCTCAATATTAATGGGATTTATGCCATATTTGCCGCAGTTTTTGGCGTGATGATAGTGAGCTTCTCTGTTTTTGAGCTTATCAGCCTGAAAAAGATGGGCAAAAAAAATAGTGCAAGACCAATAAATTCCAAGGTCACAGCAAAAGAAGATAAGGACAATATAGACTGGACATATTATGATGAATCACCGAAGACAAAACCAACGCCTGTGCAGGAAGATTATGCAGGAAATGAAAAAGGCGCTGGAAAAAATGAAATCAAGTTTACTCTCTTTAGTAAATTTTTATCGGCCTTGGGAATAAGAAAGCATCCAAAAGTTAATGGCAAAAAAGTTGAAGAAGAAACTAAAGAAGAAATAAAAAAAGTTTCTGGTGAGAAGATTGAAGAAGGAAATGTCATAGCGGCAAAAAATGAAGAAAAACCTGCCGAAATAAAAAAAGCTGACACTGAAGAAGAAAAAATAAATAAACTGAGGGCATATGTCTCTGGAGCATTAAAAAATAATGTTTCAAAGGAAAAGATAATTGAATCATGCAATGAATCGGGATGGCCAAAGGAAAAGGTTGATATTGTTTTGAATGAATTTTTTAAACCAAAGAAAAAAAATGAATTTGTTGGTCTTTATTTATTGATGATAACAACTATAGTCCTTCTTTTATCATTGATATTTACTGAAAATTTGCTGATTGGTGAATGGCTGATAATTCTCAGAGGATTCTCAATGTGGTTATTCTATGCGCTTGTCTTTATCATTGTGACTTTCATTGGATTCATAATTGTAGGGCTTAAGGAGAAGTTAATAAAAAAGAAAAAGGTTCATGAAATTAAAGTTAGTCAGGGTGTTTCCGCCATAAAGGGTGAGCTTGCAAAAAAAGAAGCGAACAGCACCATAGATACCAGCAACAAAAAATATGAAACTGATATTGACAAGCTGCTTGCACTGGTAATTGAAAAGGGAAAACTTGGCGTTGATGAAGTAGCTGGCGTTTTTGGGATAAGCAAGTCAGAAGCAGAAGAGTGGGGAAAGATATTAAAAGATGAGGGACTGATAACTCTCTATTACCCCACTGTCGGGGAGGTGGAATTACGGTGGAAAAAGAAGGTGAGCGAGGAAGAGGAGTAATTGAGGAATACAAAGTAAAGACAGATGACCTTGTTTTGAACGTTTCTATTCTTGGTGGTAAGGGACTTACTAAAAGCTATTTTGTTGCTGTTCCAAATATAACCACTGCCACAAGGGCATTGATGGATCATATAAAGCAGGGCCTAGTTAATGAGATAGCAATAAGCAACAAAGAGATATTGGATCCAAATTCTATTACAATATTAAAAGAAAGATTTAGTAAAAAAGCCAAAATCCTTCTCAAGACAAGAGTGACAAGCATGCCAGATGAAACTATAAATTTCCTGGTTAACGTTTTGATTCAGGAGATGCTTGGTCTTGGTGAGATTGAATATTTATTAAATGACGCTAACTTAGAAGAGATTGTCATTACCTCATGCAATGAGCCTGTGAGAGTGTATCATAAAGTGCATGGATGGCTTGAAACAAATATAATTCCAAAAAGTGAAGATCAAATACTAAACTATGCCAACATAATAGGAAGAAGGGTTGGAAGACAGATTACTGCATTAACACCTTTGTTGGATGCACATTTAGTTACTGGGGATAGGGCAAATGCTGTTTTATTCCCAATATCAACCAAAGGGCATACTATAACTATTCGTAAATTCTCAAGAGATCCATGGACATTAGTAAGCTTCTGCAAAAATAAAACAGTTACGCCTGAAGTTCTTGCATTGGTCTGGCTTTCGATACAGTATGAAATGAATGTTCTTATTAGCGGTGGAACTGCTTCTGGAAAAACAAGTTTTCTTAACATATGCATGCCGTTCATACCTCCTAACCAAAGAATCGTGAGCATTGAGGACACCAGAGAGCTTCAGTTGCCCAAATTTCTTTATTGGTGCCCGTTAACTGTAAGACAACCAAATCCAGAAGGCAAGGGAGAAGTTTCTATGCTTGACCTTCTTATCAACTCCCTGCGTATGAGACCAGATAGGATCATATTAGGAGAGATGAGAAGAAAGGATCAGGCTGAGGTTTTGTTTGAAGCAATGCATACCGGACATTCGGTTTGTGCCACCGTCCACGCAGATTCCATTCAGGAGACTATTCAAAGATTGGTGAATCCCCCTATTGAAGTTCCAAAAAATCTTCTATCCGGAGTCAACCTTAATGTTGTGATGTTTAGGGATAGAAGATCTGGAAAAAGAAGAACCCTGCAAGTTGGTGAGTTTGTTCCTTCAATGGATGAATTAGGATCTACAGTCAAGCCACACATGATGTACAGGTGGAAGCCTGTCAAAGATGAGATTGTTGAAACGGCTGCACCTGTAAGGCTATACTCCGAGATTGCAAGGCTTACCGGCATGTCCCTTACTGATATAAACAAAGATTTATTGATTAAACAAAATTTAATCAAATGGATGATGAAAAAAGATTACAAATCGGTTGATGAAGTCGGCTCCATTATAAGAAGATATTATTCTGATCCAAAGTCTGTTATTGATAATTCGGGAGCAGGTGATAATGTTTAAGAATGATTAAGATACCATTTTCTATTCTGCCACAAAAGAAACTTTTTGGTTTCTCCAAATATTGTAGAGGTATCGCTCAGAAAATTGACAAGAAAGTTCCTTTTTTGGAAGTGCATCTAAAACAGGCTGAGTCAAGGCTGAGTTCAATAGATTACATAAGTATGTGCATTGTTTCTTCCGGATTCATGCTGATATTTTTTCTGTTTATTTCGATGACTTCGTTAAAATTTGGAGCCAGCTGGTATCTTCCTGTCATAGTTTCGTTTGTGATAGCCACTTTTATGTTCATGCAGCAGATGGCTTATCCCAACCTTATTGCACAGCAGAGGGTAAGACTAATTGAAAGAAACTTACTGCCTGCACTGCAGGATATGCATGTTGAGTTGAATGCAGGAGTTCCAATGTTCAATATTCTTGTCAATATCTCTAATGGTAAGTATGGTGCTGTATCTGATGAGATAGGTCGCGCTGTGAAAGAAATTAATGCGGGAATGGATCAGGTTGAAGCGCTAGAGATACTTGCTGTTAGAAACCCATCTCTTCTTTTTAGGAGATCACTGTGGCAGATTGTAAACGGCATGAAAAGCGGTGCAGACATAGGAAATCTCATCAAAGATGTTATGGACAGCATATCTGATGAGCAATTGACACAGATTCAGAAATATGGCGGACAATTAAGTCCTCTTGCCTTATTTTATATGCTTGTTGCTGTCATAGCCCCATCACTTGGAACTACTTTTGTCATTGTCTTATCTTCATTCATTGCATTAGAGCCACAGTTTGTAAAGATGATATTTTATGGGATATTGGTTTTTGCATTATTCATGCAGATTGCATTTATGGGCATGATAAAATCTAGGAGGCCGTCATTGGTAACATACGATTAAGATGATAAGAATAATTGCAAAATTGTATCCAGAAAAAATAAGGGCAAGCTATAAGACACTGCTGGGCTATGTAGGAATATCCACGCCTTTGGAGACCTACTTAACGTTTATATTTGCAATTACTACAGCCAGCTCAATAATATTTGCATTTTTGCTGAATTTATTTCTAGGTTTTAATCTCTTTTTAGGGCTTGTTGGCATGTTTTTATTATCTCAACTGCTGGCACATTCGTGGCTTACATTAAATGCTGACGCGAGGGGGAAGTTTGTTGAAGACTTACTGCCAGACTTATTACAGCTGATGGCTTCTAATCTAAGGGCAGGATATACATTAGACAGGGCATTATTGCTTGCTGCAAGACCTGAATTTGGAAGATTTAAAGATGAGATAAATCGGGCAGGAAAAGATGTTGCAACAGGCAAAAACTTCAATGAAGCCCTGCTGGAAATGAGTGACAGGATAAAATCGGAAAAGCTTAGTAAAACTGTTCAGCTTATTGTTGCTGGTCAGAGAAGCGGAGGCTCACTTGTTGATTTATTGTCGCAATCTGCTGGAAATTTAAGGCAACAAAAGTTGATAGATGAAAGAATAAGATCTGGCGTTTTGGTTTATGTTATATTTATATTTGCTGCGATTGGTTTTGGTTCACCTGTATTGTTCAGCTTAAGCTCCTTTTTAATTGATATTATGAAAAATATTTTTTCTGAAGTTGATATTCCTGATACTGGCGGAAATATTGGCATTCCCATAAGTTTTTCTGAAATAAACCTTGATTCAACTTTTGTTGTGCAATACACTATCCTGTCAATGATTATAACTTCTGTAATGGGCTCTTTGATTATCGGATTAATCTCAAAAGGAAAGAAAAAAGCAGGTCTTAAATATATCCCAATATTGATTGTCCTTACAATTTCCTTGTTCTTTATTGTTAGATTTTTAATATCCACTATGCTTGGAGGATTGTTCAACATATAGTATGAATTGCCCAAAAAGACTTTTATATATGTAAACTGCCAGATATGTTATGGCAGGAGAAAGAGTTGGCACCGGAATTCCAAATCTGGATAAACTTATTGAGGGCGGATTTAAGCAGGGGTCAATAAATCTTGTTGCTGGCAATGCAGGGAGCGGAAAAACAACAATGGCCATGCAGTTCATAATGGATGGTCTGAAAAAAGGAGAACCTGCTGTTTTTGTTTCTCTTGAAGAAACAAAGGAAAAGATTTTTGCTGATTTTATTGAGTTTGGATGGGATCTTGAACAGTATGAAAGAAATGGTCTCTTGAGATTTTTAGAATATGGTCCTGATCAGATTGGAAGACTAGTTGCTGAGGGTGGCGGTACTTTGGATGTTATGATTACACAGATAAATGCAAAAAGACTTGTGCTTGATTCCATATCTTCATTTTCAGGAGTTTTCAGTAGCAGGGCAACAAGAAGAAGTTCTTCGATGGCATTCTTTGATTTAATATATAGGTGGGGCTGTACCGCACTTGTGACGAGCCAAGCAACAAAGGTTGATGCTGATGATATTGAAGCAGAGCTTGAATTTGAGGTGGATGGAATAATTGTGCTTCACCACTTTAAGAAAAAAGGTGAAAGAGAAAGAGCAATTGAAATTCTAAAAATGAGAGGCACTAAAATACCTGAAAAAACAATGAAGATGACGCTTAGCAGTAAAGGTATTGATGTTGAACCAACAAAAGTTGTTTCTATCTAAATACCATTTCCACTGCATCATCCCTTGATAAAAACTCTTCCTGTCTAATATCATCAATTATGTAATAAACGTGTTTTTCAATGATATTAAATTCTTTTTCAAGCCGGTATATGAAATCCTCAAGGTCTTTCATATTTCTAAATATTGCCTCAAACATAAAATCATAACCATTATTTATCCTGTATGCATTATTTATGTTTTGATGCGTCTTTAAGACATTATTTATTTTTTCTCTATCTCCTCTTTCTACCTTTAGTATTATCTTTGCCCTGCTGTTAAACCCCAGAAGTTGAAAATCAATCAGAGATATATTCCTCTTGATTAATCCACCCGTATGAATCTTCAGCCTGTCAAAGATAGTTGATACTGGCAGTCCTGTTTTTCTTGATATTTTTGTAAGCATCTCTCTCGAGTTTTTTCTTAACTGGGATACTATGCTTATGTCTTTTTTTGTTATTTTCATAATCGAAATTCCTCCACATTTTTTGATTAAATTTCTGATATATGGCAATAGTTTTCGGAAAGTAGAAAAGAATTCTGATTAAATTATAATAATAATTATAATATTATAATATCCAAATATATTTAAATAAAATGGTTTAAAGTATCTTATGGCAAGGAGAAAGGTATCCCTAATTGGTCCTTCTACCCTTATGGTTAGCCTCCCCAGCAAATGGGTAAAAGAATTTGGCATCAAGAAGGGAGATGAGGTAGACATCAATGTTAATGGCAGTAGTTTATTGGTTGAAACATCAAAATTGAAGAAAAATGAGGTTAAGAAGCTGGATATTTCTAACTTAAGCTCAAACTTAATAAGATACTTTATCTATTCTTCTTATAGAAACGGAAATGGTGAGATAGAGCTGAGTTTTGATGATGAACATGTCATTGATTGCAATACCAAGAAGAAAGAACTTGTATTAGATGTTATAAGCTCTGTTGTTGAGAATCTTGTTGGCGTTGAGATAATGGTTCAGAGGGAAAGATATGTTTTGATAAGGGAAATATCAACTGTTAACAGAGATGAATTTGCAAATACACTCGGAAGAATATTTGTTACTCTTGTTAATTCCTCCAATGATATAAGGAGTGCAATGAAAAACAATAATAAAGAGTTATTAGACAGAATTAAAAAATCTTCTGATAAAAAAATAAACAAGCTTTGTGATTTTTGCTTCAGAATAATCAACAAAGGTGGCATTGTTGAAAATAGCAAGGTTCCTTTTTATTATTCCATAATATCCGTACTAGAAGAATTGGGTGATGCTTTGGAGGATATATGCAAAATTGCCATTGAAGGCAGAGTAAGCGATGAAGAAATATCAAAGGTTAACAAAACTTTTGAAATATTGTACAAGCTATTCTGCAGTTATAAAAAGGAAACATTAAATGACTTTTACAAGCAGAAAAATGAAATTAGAGATTTTAAAACGCATGGAGACATGGGAATAGCCTTTTCCAAAATAGCATCATGCTGCTCCAGCATAATACCTGAGATGATATCCCTAAACCTATAAAATGAAATATAGACCGAAAAAAAAGAGTTTTTTAGACTCGCTTAGGAACGTTGGGATAGTTATTGCCTTATTGGCTGTATTGCTAGTGCTGTTTAGCATAGCCTCGGTTGTAACCAACTTTGGAAGCAGCATTGATAAAACAATAACAGGGGAAGTCATCAAAATAAAAAATGATGGAAGCGAAGAAATCAACAATTCTGCCGTAAATAACTTTGAAGAACCGAAATGCTGGACCGACAGCGGATTAAACGAACAGGACTTTGTTGTTATAGGCAATGCCGTCAGCGGATTAGACTGTCCCAGCAATGAAAAAAAAGACATTCGCGGGGTTTTAAAGGACAATTGTGCAATTATTTATATTACTGATGAAGGTTATGTTGAGCTTTGTTCAGATGGCTCCAAACCCAATATTAATGTCAATCTTATAAAAGAAAGCGGAGCTAATGGTAATCTATCTGATTTTGGTGTGCCTGAAAGAAATTATTATGGATATATCCTTTTCTTCATCGCACTGATTATTGTTGTATTATTCTGGAGAGAATATGAAATGAGTGTAAGAACTAGCTATGATATACGTGCTGAGAAAGCATATCTGGAAAGAAGAGCCATGAAGAGGCATATTGAAGATAGAAAGAAACCGATTGAAAAAAAGGAAATTTATGTTCCCAATGCACCATTTTATGATGAAGACGCTGCAAGAAACAAGATGGTTACTGAAGCAAAAATGAAAAAATCAGATATTCAAATAACAGAAATAAATAAAGCAAAAAAAAATAATTTAATATCTGAATTTAACAAACTTTCTGACAGCATTAATGAATCGATAATACTTGGAAGACTCCATGAGAGCAGAAAAAATTATGTAAAACTATTTGATATATATGCAAAACTTATACTTCTTGTCAGTGAGGGAAACAGAAAAAACCTTGATGGTGTTATGGAATACCTTTGCACATATCTTGGATCATTGGAAAAATTAAAAGGTACAAAGAGGGAGGGTGTTGAGGATAAAGCAAGGAAAGAAAAAAGCAATACAATAAAACCTAAGGGAAAGATTTTAACAATGGATGAACTTGAAACCATGAAGAACCTCATAAAAGAAAAACATTATATGCAGGCAAAAAACATGTTCCAGAATGAAAATATCAAAGACTTTGAAATTAAAAACGTGGCAAAAAACATTGTTCATAAAAAAGACAAACTTGATGAAATAGAAGTATTACATGATAAGGTGATGAAAAAGGGTGTTGTTAATGTTGCAGAAGAAGATTATTACAGATTTATGATGGACATGGATGCATTGAGAGAACAACTGAAGAAAAAAATAAAAAATAAAAAGAAAAGTTAATAAAGGTATTTATAAATAGGAATATTGAGCAAAAATGGGGTTATTTGGCAAGAAAAAAAAAGAGATTGTAAGGCTTCCTGAACTGCCTCGATTTGAGGATGATTTAGGATTGGACCTTGAAAGAGAGTTATCCGATAGAAAACCGGAACTGCCTTCTTATGATTCTCCTTTTTCAAAAGATAATGCAGATGCCACTGTGATAGGAAAATATCCTGAAAAAGATTTTAATGCTCCCATAGATGAAACCTATTTTGAAAAACCAAAGAAGACCTATGAGGAAAGAATTCCTTCAAGCAATCCCAACAAATTAGTTTTAGGAAACCCAGAGATTAACCATGATTCTCCATTTAGAAAAGATGTTCCTTTCAAGACCGATGAGATAATTCCATCATTCAAGAGCGTTGATTCTGTAAAAAATCAGCCTAAGCCTGACAGGAGACCATTTGAAATTCCTAGAAAGCTCATGGATAAAAGACCAGTATTTGTCCAGATAGATAATTACCGGGAAGCAATGAATGATATTGAGCTGATGAAACAAAAAGTACGAGAAGTTGAATACATACTCGATAGGCTAAACGAAATAAAATCACAGGAATCTTTAGAAATAAGTAATTGTGAGACTTCTTTGGAAAAGATAAAAGAAAAATTAGTTGAAATTGATAAGAGGCTATTTGAGATTTGATATGACAATACATGCAAGATTAGACAATCCACTTGAATTAAGACGGGATATATTGGAATGCGCAGTTATTTCTACTGATGCAGTCAGGTGTGGAGAAAACATTAGGGAACTTGAAAGGGAGAAGAAGAAGCTTAACACCCAGCTGAAAAAAAATCTTAATGAACTGAAGAAAATGATAAGCAATACTGAGAAAGATCTTCCAAAACTACCGAAAGAAGAGAACATGAGAGCAAGAAAGGAAGACATGAGAATGATAATGCAAGAAGATATTAGCGAAGAGCTTGGTGAGGTAAAGCCTTTTGAGGAAATAAGAAAGAATATAGAGAACATAAGCAAAAAGGATTTAAAAAAGCTCAAGAAAAAGGCTGCCAGTATTGAAGAAAGGAGAAGCCTGAATGAAGAACTGGACATGATTCGCAGCAGAATTGCTGGTTTGAATAGGTTGATTCCGGAAGAATAGTTTTAAATAATTCTGCATTAAGATTAGAATATGCTTACAGATAAAGAGTTGAAAAAGAAGTATTTGCCTGTTTTCTCAAAGAATCCGGATAAATATTATCCTGTTGGTGTGCTGAAAGGAGAAGGATTCTCCAGATTAAAGTGCAATAAATGCAACAAAATGTTCTGGGCTACAGACAGTTCAAGAAAATTATGCGGGGATCCTGCATGCAATCCTGAAGAGTCTTTTAGCTTTATTGGAAAAAGCCCTGCAAAAAATAAACTGGAATATCAGGAAGTTTGGCACAAGTTTTCAAAAATGTTCAGAGACTTAGATTACACACCCATAAAAAGATATCCCATTGTTGCGAGATGGAATCCAACTATGGAGTTCACCAATGCTTCCATTGCTGCATTTCAGCCTTATGTTGTTAGCGGTGAAGCAAGCCCACCTGCAAATCCGCTTGTTATTCCACAATTTTGTTTCAGAACTGTTGACATTGATAACGTTGGCATAAGTGGAGCACATAATACTGTCTTCAACATGATAGGGCAGCACCAATTTATTGAAAAAAGCAAATGGAACCAGGAAAAAGTCTTCAGAGATATACATAAATGGCTAAAAAATGGGATTGGTTTGAAAAATGAAGATATTACTTTTCATGAGGACGCTTGGGCAGGCGGTGGCAATCTTGGATGCTGCATGGAATTTTTTTCAAGAGGGTGTGAAATTGGGAATCAAGTTTATATGCTTTATGAACAAACTGAAAAAGGAATTAATGATCTTAAACTAAATGTTCTTGACATGGGGATGGGAATGGAAAGAAATGCGTGGTTTTCACAGGGCACAAATACAATTTATGATGCAACATTCCCGCATGTAATGAAAAAAGTCTTTGGTTCAATCGGATTGAAATTTGACAAGAAAATCATAGAGTGTTATGTGCCTCATGCAGGGCTGTTAAATATTGATGAATCTGATGATATAAAACAATCCTGGAAATCTGTTGCTAAAAAAGTTGGTGTTGATGTAACTACATTAAGAGGCACTGTTCTGCCATTGGCAGGAGCATATTCTGTTGCAGAGCATGCAAGAAGCCTTCTTGTTTTATTGGGTGATGGGGCTCTTCCGAGCAATACGGGGCAGGCATATAACATCAGGGTCATGTTGAGGCGCGCTTTAGGCTTTATTGATAAGTATAAATGGGATGTTGATTTGAATGAGGTTTGTGAATGGCATGCAAGGGATTTGAAAGTTATTTTTCCTGAATTAAGTGAAAACTTAGAAGATGTCAAAAAAATTATGGATGTTGAGATTGGCAAGTATAATTCCACCAGACAAAAATCGAAGCAGGTTGTGGAAGCTGTTATCAAAAAAAATGTTAGTATCAAAGATTTGATGAGATTATATGATGAAAAAGGCATATCTCCTGAGTTAATTGCTGAAGAAGCAGAAAAATTTGGAGTAAAAATTGAAGTTCCTGATAACTTTTATTCTTTAGTTGGTGAGCTGCATGAAAAAACTGAAAAGAAACATGCTATAAAAAGCAAGTTAGGAATCAATCTAAATGATATTGCGGCGACAAAAGTTGAATATTATGGAGATTACTCAATTAATAAATTTAAAGCCATAGTGATTAAGGTTAGTGGAAATTATGTTATTTTAGACAAAACTTATTTTTATCCAACAAGCGGTGGGCAAATTCACGATTTAGGTTCTATTGATGGACATAAAGTTGTAGATGTTATTAAAGAAGGGGATGTTATGGTGCATATAATGGAACATGAATTTGATATTCCTAAAGATAAAGAGGTTCTTTGCATAATTGATAAAGACAGGAGAGTACAATTAGCACAACACCATACAAGCGCACATATAATCAATGCTGCTGCTAAAAGAATCTTGGGAAATCATGTAAACCAAGCTGGGGCATACAAACAGGTAGATAAGGCTAGAATTGATATTACACACTATTCTGCCCTAAGTGAAAAGGAAATATCTATGATTGAGGAAGAAGCTAACAAGATTATAAATGAAAAAATTAACATTAATAAGAGTTTTGTTGAAAGAGGGGAAGCTGAAACAAAATATGGCGTAGGCATATATCAAGGAGGGGTTGTTCCTGGGAAAATGCTGAGAATTGTTGAAATTCCTGAAGTTGATGTTGAAGCTTGCGGTGGAACTCATTTGAATAATACTTCCGAAGCAGTTATGATTAAAATAATAAAAGCAAGTAAGATTAGTGACAGCATAGTTAGGATTGAATATGCTGCAGGAAATGCTGCTAAAAAAGAATCAAATGTTGAAAGTAAATTGTTGGAAGAGTCTGCAAATATTTTAGGTGTTAACAAAAAAGGTGTGGCAATAAAAGCTTCAGAGGTTTTTAAGTATTGGAAAGAAACTGTTAAGAAAAATAAAAAAGTTAAAATTGAATACTCTGGTGATGAAGAAGATTTAAGTGATAAAGAAATATTGGAAAAAACTGCCCATGTTTTGAAAACACAGATAGAACATATTCCTAAAACTTTGAAAAGATTTTTGAAAGAAATTAATTGAGAAAACTGTCTGCATTGATATTTAAATCTGGATTATTACCTGCAGATTAAGGAATATTGTAATCATGATTAAACTTGCTTTTATGATATATGCAACTATTCCAAAACTATTGCAGGCTTTCCAGGGATTGCATTCTGCGCCTTTTGGTGTTTAGACGTCTCTGATGTCTCTACTGTTATTTTAAGGCCTGTTTCATCTTCTAGGGATTTTTTATTTTTTTTCAAAATATCTATTTCTTCCTTTTGTGTGAAAGAAATGTTGATGTTAATATTTCTTTTTGTGTAAGAATGTATTATTTTCATTCCTTCCTGCATGTGTGATTTATCTTTAATTGCTTTTGTTATTTCTTTTATATCCATTGAATTTGCTTTTTTTATATCTTTAAAGAAATCATATTTCCATTTGTTTGATACAATTAATGCTGCTTTTGTGGGTTTTATTTTTATTAAATTTTTAATTTCTTCAATATCTGATTTTACTTTGGATATTAAATTGTCTTCTTCTTCAATCTTTATATCAATCTTTGATTTGTCTAATTTTGGCCAACTTTCTAATGAAATAAAACCTTTATTTCCTGTTTTTTCCCAAAGTTCTTCTGCTAAATGCGGACAGAATGGAGATATTAATTTTATTAAGGAGTTTAAATCATCTTTTGAAATATTTTCTTCTAATTCAGAAATAACATTTCTTATTGCTATTGTTGCATGATCATATCTAAATGATTCAATAGATTCTGTTATTTTTTGTATTGCAATGTTGATTTTATGCTGTGTTCTCTTTGAGGATTTGCCTATTTTTACTGTGGTTATGCAATCATAAAATTTTCTTAAGAATTTGTGACTCCCATCTATGCCATTTTTATTCCAGTCTCTGTCTTTATCAGGGGATGCTAGTGACAATAGAAAGAATCTTGCTGAATCAATCCCATACTCTTTAGATACTTCTTCAGGGAGAACAACCTTGCCTGTGGATTTGGACATTTTTTCTCCCCCTTCGCCGTGAAGCATTCCATGGTTGAATAGCTTAACTGCCGGTTCATCAAATTTTAATAATCCAATATCTCTTAGGAATTTAGTGTAAAATCTAAAGTAAATCAGATGCATACATGCGTGTTCTTTTCCACCAATGTAAACATCTACAGGACACCAATAGTTTGCATTTTCTTTTTTAAAAATATTATTTTTGTTTTTTGGATCAGTATATCTTAAGAAATACCATGATGAATTGACAAAAGTGTCCATTGTATCTGTTTCTCTTTCTGCTTTGCCTTTGCATTTGGGACATTTTACTTCAAGGAATTTTTTATTGTTTAATAATGGATTTTTTGTTCCTGTGAATTTAATGTTGTCTGGAAGGATAATTGGGATATCATTATTTGGTACTGGACCGCAATTTTTACAATTGATTATTGGAATTGGTGTGCCCCAAAATCTTTGCCTTGAAATTAACCAATCTCTCAATCTGAATGTTATTGTTGACTTTCCAAGCTTCTTAGATTTTAGATAATCTGTTATCTTTTCTTTTGCTTTTGCTGAGTTTAAACCATTAAATTTATCTGAATTAATTAATATTCCTTCTCCAGTGTATGCTTGGTTTGTTATCTTTTCTTTTGATTGTATTACCTGCTTAATTGGAATGTTATACTTTTTTGCAAATTCAAAATCTCTTTGATCATGTGCTGGTACAGCCATAACCA
Source organism: Nanobdellota archaeon (assembly GCA_030699455.1). Taxonomy (GTDB): domain Archaea; phylum Nanobdellota; class Nanobdellia; order SCGC-AAA011-G17; family UBA489; genus JABIKK01. Next base: position 41,667 of record JAUYMN010000017.1, read on the forward strand.
TCCCAGAGCCATAATCTGCCAATACAAAGTTTCCTGCATAAATTGGGATTCTTTCATGTGTTAATGGATGTGTTGCATAACTACCTGTGAAAACACCCTCCTTGGTTAGCATATCTTCCTCGCTTGTAGAATGTATGTTTTTAATGAAGCTTTCAACTTTTGATTGTTGTTCTTTTGTTGTTATTTCTTTAAGCCTTGGGTGCTGTGCGGATATCACCAAAAAAGTAACACCAAACAATGTGTCTGGTCTTGTTGTGAAAACTTTCCAGTCTTCATTATTTATACTAAAGATTATTTCTGTTCCGTGGCTCTTTCCTATCCAGTTTTTTTGAAGCTTTTTTATTAATTCCGGCCATTCTTTTAATTTATCTATATTTTCATATAATTCATCTGCATAATTTGTTATTTTTAGAAACCATTGTTCTAAGTTTTTTATCTGCACTTCTGTTTCTTCATGTCTCCAACATCTGCCATTATTAACTTGTTCATTAGCTAATACTGTGTCACATTTAGGACACCAATTAACCGGAGATTTTTTCTTATATGCTAATCCTCTTTTGAACATTTCCAAGAATATCCACTGATCCCACTTGTAATATTCTGGTTTGTGAACTTGTATCATTCTTGACCAGTCATAGCTTAAACCAATCGCCTTCTGTTGTTTTATGTAATTCTTTATTGCATCATCTGTAAACTTTTTTGGATGTGATTTTGCTTTTATTGCTGCATTTTCTGCCGGCAATCCAAATGAATCATACCCCATTGGGTACAAGACATTAAATCCCGACATTCGCTTGAATCTTGCATATATGTCCCCTACCGTGTAGTTGAATGCATGACCCATATGCAGTCCTAATCCTGAAGGGTATGGGAACATCTCCAGAACATAGAATTTTTTCCTTGAGTTTTTTTTTATGTTAAAAATTTTCTTTTCTTCCCATCTTTTCTGCCATTTTTTTGCTATTTTATTAAGATCCATGGTGTTTTTTATAGCAACCGTATTTAAAAACTTTTAGAGAAGTGCATTGCTGCATTAGCGGGTACTAAGAGAGTTATTTTCTTAACAACCTCTTTTCTGAGCTTAAAACTATCTGCCCATTTGGCATAAGCATTCCAGCCATAAAAACTTTCAAGTATCTTATCTTTGTTTATTTCTTTATTCTTATATTCCTTAACTTTATTTAGTATGCTTCTAATATTTCTTTTTCTTAAAAGCTTATGATAATAAAAAGTTCTGAATCCAACAAAATCAATCCCTCTTGAAAGGGAAATTATTCTTGATTTATCTGGGTGTAATTCAATCATTAATTTATCAATTAGAAACTCTTTTATTTTAGACTCCAAAATTTTTAGCTGTTGTCTTGATTTGTGCAAGATAACAAAATCGTCAACATATCTGATATAATGTTTTACCTTTAATCTATGTTTTACAAAATAATCCAGCTCGTTAAGATAGACATTAGCAAAGAATTGTGATGTTAGATTTCCAAGAGGCATTCCTTTTTCAGAAAAACTCTTTTGCTGGATTTTATTTGAGCCATTCTTCAAAATTTTTTTAATGAGCCAATTGGCATTTTCATCTTTAATCTTTCTTTGGATTATTTTAATTAAAACTTTGTGATTAACTTCTTGAAAATAATGTTTTATATCTGCTTTGAAACAAAATGCCTCTTTTCTTAGATTGCAGGTCACCTTTCTCTTGAATAAATTAAACCTTTTTAATGCAAATAAATTTCCTTTTCCTATTCGGTTTGCACAAGAATCGTAAATAAAACTTTTATCAAAAATTGGTTCAATTACTTTAATTAATGCGTGATGCACTACTCTATCTCTGAATGCAGACTTGCTTATCTTTCTAGTTTTGGGGTCTCTTAGAATAAATATCTTCAATGGCTCTGGATTGTAAGTCTTAGCTTCAAGTTCTTCATGCAACTTAATCAGATTTTCTTGTAAATTTTCTTCAAATTCAATAACATATTCTTTTTTTGTCTTATGCTTTCTTGCTTTTTTATATGCAAAATAAAGATTTTCCAATGAAATAATTTTTAAGTAAATCTCATTACAATCATTTTCATCCATTTTATTATTAATCTTAAACCCGGGAAAGCCATTCCGCGCACAGCGTTGCCGTAGTTCAGGTACCTGTTGTTGCCATTAAGCCCAGACCTGTTGTCATCATCAATCCTATGAAGCCACGCCATGCTATAGCCCTCGTTATCATGTATTCACCAAAGCTTCTCGCGAGTCGCTTTTGTATTTTATGACTTAAAATAAACAATAATGCCTTGATAAAAGGGCGTGTGACCTTTCCTGCTATTCTCCTTAAATAGCATACTGCTAAATTCAAATAGCAATAGGGGTAATGTTAGGTGGAAGAATATCTTTAAAAAAATTATTATTTTCTGAAAAAAGTTTCCAAGCCTTTTTCGAAATCTTTTCTTGCTAATTTCGGAACAAATTGTCTGCTATAATTAGCAATGTCTGTAAGGTTAGGTGTGGAAATTATTGAAACAGTCTCGCCACTTCGTGGCTCGACACGACGCACCCCGCGCACAGCGATGCCGTAGTCCAGGCACCCGAGGTTGCCATTAAGCCCAGACCTGTTGCCAACATCAAACCTATGAAGCCACGCCTGTCTTGCAAAAGGTCTCTTCTCTGGATTAGCTAAATAGACAGGCATTTCTTTTACTCCTGTTTCTTTTAAAAATTCTCCATATTCACCTGCTGACCTTCCAAAAGCAAAGGCTGTTATTTCATCTTCCTCAAATCTATTTGTAGGTATTGAGCTTGCATCTTTAAATTGAACAGAATTAACCAATGATTCTTCTACCTGTTCTTGAGTTAAATAAAATTCTTCTCCGTTTCTATTACAATTTGCTGCTTCTTCAGCATTAGCCAGTATTGGGGAGTCTCCTACTAAAAATATTCCTTTTTTAGAAACATACAAAAATCCTTCTTTTGTACGACTCCCATAATTAGCCACACGAGAACCCTCTCCTTGAGCAATCCTTAGTTCCGCAAATTGCTCTAAAGAAATAATATTATAACCATTAGCCTCAAGCTCTGCTTTTGCTTCATCGAATGGTTTTTCTACATAAGCTGATTCTATTTCTGTTGGCCTTACATCCCGAATTATTGTCATACTCTTATTTTAAAATTTGAAGTTTATAAATGTTTCTATTATGTTCTTATTTAATAGTGGTAATAAAATAAGGATAAATAACATACCATATTATGGGCGACTGCTTCTAACAAGTTTTATTTAGAAGAGTCTTAGTAAAACTTGACATAACAATTAAGGAAACAGCTAATGCAGATAAAATGGAAAAGCTAATCTTTGATTCAAATAACCCAATTTAATATTAGAATAGGCTTCAGAAGATAAAGTTAAAAAACACCATTATATTGTGATGTCTATGGGGAATAAGAGATTACTGATAATTTGTATATTTTTTGTTGTGATATCTTCATCTTTTGTTGTTTCACAAAATAATTCTGGAGGTGGCTCAAGTTCAAATTCCACTTCCTATGCTGGTGGCGGATCTTTGCCCGTGATTGCCGATAATAAACATCTCAAAAACCTCTATTTTTCTGAACCTGTAAAATCCATAGATTTCCTGGTAAATAAAACTGTTTTTGCTGGAAAACCATTCCCCAAAAAAATTGAAAAACTACCTGACAAAATAAATGAAATTAAATCAAAAAATGTTTATTCCTACTTTAATATTGAATCTGACAAAAAGATAAATGATAATCTAGTATCTGCTGAAATAAAATTTAATGTTAAACGTTTTTGGATAGAAGAAAAAAATGTTGATTTTGAAGATATAACTTTGTTGATTTATGACAAAAATGGCTGGAGTGATTATGGAATCGATGTTGAATACTTTGGGGAAAACTCTGAAGATTATTTTTATTTAGCGCAGATTCCATACTTTTCTTATTTTGCAATCATTGCAGAAAAAATGGCGGTCATTGAAGGGGATGCTTCTGAAAAGAGTTCTGTTGAAGAAATCAGGAATATTACTGAAGAAAAAATGCCTGAGGATGTTCCCAAGAAAAAATCTTCTGTTTCTTTAGTTATCTTTGGTGTTCTTTTTTTTGTTGTTTTGTATTTGACATATGAATGGTTAATGAAGAAAAAAATTCGAAAGGTTTAAAACAATTAGAAATGAATTTTTTTCGTTTAGGAGCCCGTAGCTCAGTTTGGATAGAGCGTTTGCCTTCTAGCGTGGGAAAATATTCCTGTGGAAGTCAGCAAAAGGTCGCAGGTTCAAATCCTGTCGGGCTCGGTTTTTGGAGGATAGGTTAATTTAATATACTACTGCTTCTTTGATTCTTCCATGAAGAAGCTAGTTATTATTATCGCATTTTTATTGATTTTGTCTATTTTGCCTGCTTTTGGCAGACTTCAGGCTCCCAAACAACTGCCCAGCAATATGGCATTTAATTCTGTCGATATGTGCTCTGATACTGATGGAGGGATTAATCCTTATGTTTATGGAGAATGCACAAAAGATGGCTCGAAATTAGTTGACAGTTGTGTTACTCCCTCAAGTGGCGCGGTTGATTCATATATAGTTAATGAGCAATACTGCGGGATTACCTGCAAGACGACTGCCATGGTTTGTGATTCTGGTTATTGGTGTGAAAATGGAGCGTGCAAGACAGTTTATGATGTTCCAACATTACATGGTATAACTTCTCCTCTTGGAGAAAATCCTGTTTTACATGTTGGGGATATGCTTCCATTATTTTTCAATTGGTCTGATCCATCTGGAGGACATATGCCTGCCTTTAGTGAGGGGTGCAAGAGTGATGATCCTGGCGGGATGGGAAATATTTGCAATGATCCTAATCAGCTAGACCTTGGAGAAAATACATGGTGCAATAGTGGTGTTCTTGCATATCCTAATGAGCCGTCCATCTGTTATTTCCGTGTTGGATTTGAAGATATTGGGGAGCATACATTATATGGTTATACTTGCAATACTTACGGTTGTAGCGAGAATTTTGTAGATTTTAACTTTACTGTAGAGGGTAAGGAGATCATATACATAAGCTATTATGACAAGACAAAAGAAAATCTTAAGATGGCCAAAATTAACAATGTAGATTCTGTCAGCATTGAAACTATTGATTCTAATTTTGGTGTTGGTGCATTTAATTCTATTATTCTGGACAGCAATGGAAACCCACATGTTTCATATTTTGATTCTGGAAAAACAGTAAAGTATGCCAAATATGTAAGAACTGGCGGAAATTGTGACACTGATGGCGAATGGGACTGCGAGACAATAGATGGAAGCATTGGCCCATATGCAAATACTCAATTTGATGTGGGAGAATATACTACAATACTTTTGGATGGCAATGAACTGCCACAAATAATAGTCAATAATGATAAGCAGGATGGGCCATTTTTGGAGTATTGGAAACGGTTAGGGGCTGTAGGATATAGTTGTGATGAGTGGAGCTGTGAATGGATTACACAGTTTATTACTGCAGATAATTCTGCCGGAAGCATGATTAATTCTTTAAGTGATGAATTTCCGATGGTTGTTTATATTAGTGACAATCCTGATAAGAATCGAATTGGACTTGCCCAACGGTGGCCTGGTTCTCCAAGTACAACCTGCAATAATAGCCCGTCTTGGGATTGTTTAAGCATAATAAAACTAAATAATGGTGGCGGTTTTGGAGGAATCAATATGATTAAAGATAGTCTTAAAGTTGCTGTTTTTGAACAAGACAGAAAAAATATATGGTATATGGAAGAGGTTGGATATGGTGGAAAATGCGGTCCAACTAATGTTGATTGGAACTGTGATGTAATTGATACAGGTATTGATAATAGTTACGATGGGAATGCAGAAATCTTCAGAATAGGCATTGCCCATTCTGCTGGAAGAACCTACCTAACATATTATGATGGAACTACAGGTCATTTGAAAGTTGCGTATAATAGCGGACTTGGAAATTGCGGACCAGATAATAGCTGGCAGTGTGATAAACTAGATTATGTTGGGGATGTTAACAGCCTACATGCTGATGATTTTGGTTCTTCAATTGCATATTCTGAAATTTCAGACAGATTTTATGTTGCATACAAAGATGCTGTTAAGGGCAATTTAAAATTAGCTTATAATGTAAGAGATGGAGGAAATTGCGGTCAGGGAAAATGGGAATGCATGACAATAGATAACGACGGTGATGTTGGTGGGTATCCTGATATTGTTACATGGAATAATTAATTAATATCCAATCCTTCGAGGCCATAAGAGATTACTGAACCTGCGCCTACTACTGATGCAATCTCGATTGCCTTTGCTATTTCTTCTTGAGAAGCTCCAAACGATTTTGCTTTTTCAGCATGACTTTCGATACAATAACTGCATTTAATTGCTGCAGATGCTGTCAGTGCCATTAGCTCCATTGTTTTTTTATCAAAAGGTGAAGATTCATCAAAAACTGCATTATGCCATTCCTGATATTTTTCACCAACGTTTCCAGAGAGCTTCTTAAAAACACCTGCTTTTTTCATATGATCTATATGCATAGTGTGTTAATCTTATTAAAACTTAAAAAGTTTTCTAATCTTTTGAATCATAGAATGGAAAAAATTTTAAACAATAGAATTGCTTTAGACAATGAATCAATGGGGTACCGTGTCCAAGTGGTTAAGGAGATCGCCTGCAGAGCGATTATTCGCAGGTTCGAATCCTGCCGGTACCTTCGATATCTTTAAATACCAGAAATATCTTCACGTTTAATCGGAATAGAGGTGTTTAGTATGATAAAAGAGAAAAGTTCGAGAACGTTAGTTCTTCCGGTTGTACTTGTATTGGCTGCAGCGATGATTGCTACGTCCTTAGGCGGTGGTTTGACTGGGAAGCAAATTTCTTCAGTTCAGCCGTCATACGATTCAAAGGATAGTATTAATTTTGGAGCATCACGAGTTATTAGTATTGATGAAGGCTTTGTTGCTCCAGATGTTGCTACTGGTCTTGCCATATGGAGACTAAAATCCATAGACTGGGCAACCCGCACTGTTGAGTTTACTAATGGTCCAAATACGAAGACTGCCAGTTTTAGTCCATATGCGGAAGATTTCTTTGGATATGAAGGAGAGTTTGTTGTTGGAGGACATGCTATTGATTTTAGGGTTAGCCCTAATAATTACGTGTTCCTTAACAGCAATGTTAACAGGGACTATAAAGTCGGAGTAGGTGAAACATTGGTTTTTTCGGATGTAAATGTCTGCCTGAATTATCCATGTACTGGTGATGTTAAATATGCTCCAGAAGTGATGCTATTAAATAGTGTGACAAGCACCCAAATTAACTTAACAAGACTTTATGGCGGTGGAACTTATAATTATGCAGTAAACAGTGGAAAAGCAGATATCGTCTTGAATGGCATTAGTCATAATGTAGATGTAAGCAATGGGATGATTGAATTATACCGGTCTTGGTGGGCTGAAGTGGTTTGAACTGCTTTATTGAGCAGTTCTTTATTTTATATGGATTACCGCCACAACAACCATGTTTCTATCATTCCTATTGGAAAAAGCATCATCAGATTTTAGCAAAAGAGAAAATCAAATGCCGAATGCTTTATCATCCTGATGTAACTGATAAAAATTTAAAGAACAGAAACAGTTACAAATATTGTGAAGCCAGACTGATGCCTTTCAATATCGAATCTCCCTCTTGGGTAATGATCTATAAAGCTGTTGTCTTAATTGCAATCCCTCAGGGTGAAATGCCTTTTGCGTCTGAAATAACAAGTCAGCAAGTAGCAGATTCTTTCAGAAATTATTTTGAATGGTTCTGGAAACAAAGCAGACCATTTAGAAATAACCTATAAACTACCAATAGCTTCCAATAGCTTTTTATGTCCTTTTACAAGATCATTAAATCTATTTATTTCTTCAACAACAATCTTGTTCCTTTGTTTCTCATTCAAATCTTTTGAATGGTTTGATTTTTCCATGTTTAATCCACTCTTTAATTTCTTCATCCATATAATACTTTTCACGTATTCCAAGCATTACTTTAGCTTGTTTAGGATCGTCTTCTATATTAAACTTTCCCCCATTTTGATTCAAAAATTCCTTTGTAACAATGAATGCTGTTCTTCTGTTTCCGCTGGCAAATGGATGCAGTTGAATAATCCCTTTAAGCAAACAAACTGCTTTATCATATAAATCTCCTTCTAAGATCTCACATTCTTTAATAATATGATCCAATCTACCAGAGCTAAGTACTTTTGGTCTATCCGCCTTCTTTACTTTAATAATGGTCAAAGCTAGAACATTGTATTCAATTATTCTATCAGCAGTAGGATATTTCAACCTCTTTTCCATTTGTGAAATAAATAACTTCAAACTTATAAATCTAACTAAATGAAAATGGTCCCCCCTTGATTGTGTAACTAAAACTAACGGAACTCCCCTTTCTCAAAACTAAAACTGTAAGTGTAAGACGGCGCCAGTCTCTCTGCACGGTCACAAAAAAGCACAGAGAGGGTGGAAATCTAAAAAATTATAAAAATAGTAAAAAATAAGCCTAAGGCTTATTTTCTTTTTTTGTTCATAACGACTGAATGATCTGGTTCAAAGTCTGCAAGCTTTTTGTCTGCTACTTTTTTATTTCTCTTTTTGCCAGAGCTAAAAATCAGCCTGATAAGGAATATTGCTATGATAACCAACACTACATTTGCAACTATCAACAATATCTTTGATTCCCCACCAAAGTTTAGTCCGCTGAACAATGGTGTGCCTGCATCAGACTTGCCAACAACATTTACTGTGAAAGTTTCTGTTTCTAATATGTTGTTAGATTTTGCATCTTTCAGCACAACAGTTGCTGTGTACATTCCTTCCTCCGCATCATCATTTACCTTAAAGTTCAGGAACACCGTTGATGTCTGTCCTGGGTTTAGGTGTATTGTGCTGCTTGAACCAGAAGTACCAAAATCGGCGATGTTTTCAAGGCTGATAGTGTAGTCAACAGGAGCAGTTCCTTTGTTGTTAAGCTGAACCTTTACACTTGACTGCTTGTTTTTTTGCGCACTTACCTCTGATTGATCAAGTGTTATTGAATTTACAAAAGTCTGTGGAAGTTCATTGTCTTCTTCCTCTGAATCTGACATTGCATCACAAATGTTGTCTATCTGCACAACTGTACTGTCAGACTGTTTTGCATTATCATAAAAAGTTGAGACTAAAAGAGCATATTTTCCTTCTTCAAGACTGCTTGGATTAACATTGACTATAAATGTTTCCGAACTGCTGTCATCTTCATCGATCTGAAGGTTGGTCAATTTTTCATTAACTCCTAAAGTAAGGCTCTGTATTTGTACTGCTACCTGGTCTTCGTCCTTTGTTCCGAGATTAATCATATCAACTACTACCTGGAATTCTGAATCATCACAGGTTAAAGCTGTAGGATTTAATGCAACTGCATCTATTACAATATCGTGAGTCTGCCTGTCTATGGATATATCAATAGTGAGGCTTTCTCCGTGCTGTGCTCCGTTTTGGTCAACGCCTTCAAGTGTTACCACACAAGTAGCTGTATCTTCCTGAGCATCATTTTCAACATCAAAGTTAATTATATCTTCGTCATTGTCTCCTGGACCTATGTCTCCAAAATCTATGTTGTCATCTTCAAAGTCCAAGTCGTCATCATTTTCACAAAGGATATTTACTTCAACATCTTCTACGTCAATATCTGCTTTTGTCTCATAAGAACTTTCTACTTTGATTGTTAATTCTACAGAATCGCCTGGTCTTAAATCCTTAATTTCATCCCCATCCTCAAGATTGTTTTCTGTATCTTTATCATTAATCAATGCGTCAAGATCTTCTATTAATAATTTATTTTCTCTTTGCATATATACTGTGAATTGTGCCACCTCACCGGTAGGGTTCGCATCAGAGTTCCCTTTGATTTTCAGAGTTCCAACTGGGAAAGCAACTTCCTCAAATTCAGAATTAACTGCATTCAAATCTTCCGGAATTTTTGCTTTAATAGTGATGGTTCCAGATACATTTGCATCTATTTGAGATTGCGCTGTTATTTCAAAATCATCCTTATCCAAGTTAAATCCATTAGGTATGAAATCATCTATTGTAAAAAGAGTGATGTCTATGCTTGCATCCCCTAAAGTGATTGTGCCCTCGGCAAACTGTTCTTTTCTACTATCAGTA
>JAUYMN010000018.1 GCA_030699455.1 Nanobdellota archaeon
ATTCTTTTGTAGCAGTTGGAAAATAATAATCCATAAACATTGAGCGTTTTTGATTTGCATCCACTGCATTTAGTTCCACAGTCAATCCATTCGCTAAAGCACCACTAATCCATCCTTGAGTAATTAGGGGATCTGTAGCTCCATAAATTGCAGTTAATCTGGCTCTAACATAATATAACTGCGCAGAACCATTTCTCGAGGTTGTAGCCCAGTTTGATGGGGCTGTAAAGGTTACATCGTTAGTTCCAGAAATAGAAAAGGCGGAAGTACCATCTGTGACTCCAGACAATGCAGTAAAAATAGTACCATTCCAATATTCCCAAACTACTGTTGGCGCCCCATTTCCTGCTGTTCCAACATTAATTTGTAATTTAGCATAGATTCTAGTAAAACCAATTTCAAATGTATCTCCAACCGCTTCTGCAGCCGGAAAAGGACTTACATCATTTGCAGCCGCAGAACTAAAGTCTGCCGTTTCATCTACAAAAATTGGACCTGCGTCGGCATCAACTTGCCAAACCTGTGAAGCATTACTATTAGAAGGGCGTGTGCCTCTTTTGAAATACTGTTCTTGTGGGGTTGCACCAGAGCCAGTAAAAGTAGAATCAAGATAAAAATCATACCCGAAACCAGTCGGTGTTGAATCCCATGGATCTTCATTTGCAAGCTCTTGAATACCTTTCAATACTGTTTTTCCAGTTCCAACATAATTTTGGTCAAGAACATTTGCAGCTTCTGCAACTGCAGAACTTTCAAATCCTGCCCCTGTCGTATTAATATTTGCAACTGAATAAGCATGATTAGTAATTAATTTATTAATTAGCCCAATTGATTCTCCACCACCCGCAACTGCACGACCTCTTCTTAAAGTTGTAGCATCAGAATAATTTGTGTTTATAACCTTTTTTAGTAATTCAACATTATTGTCTCTTGCGAATAAATTAATTACTTGACCATAAGAAGGATCGAAAGCAGAATCTCCAGATTCGATCTTACCGTAAAAATAAATCAGGCTGCTTTCTGAATCTGTAAGCCTAATCTTTTGATAATCTCTGTAGGTGTCTTTTGCAACATCTAATGGGCTGCAAACAGTAATTTCAGCCGAAGCAGGATAGCCTCGTGTATCTGAATATGTATGTCTTATTTTATTTAGTTCACTAACCCAAATTCTATAAAGATCTCCTGTGTCCCAATCATTTTCGGCTCCGCCAGCTAAAACTCCAGAAATCGTTGTTGCAGTTACTCCAGTTATTGTTGTGCTGGAACCGTCGGTCAAATTATAAATTGTATCCCCTGTATGGACTCTTCTAGTCAAAAAACTAGCTGTCGAGTCTGTTAAAGTTGCAGCATTATTTGCACCTGTATGAGTTCCTTCTATAAGATATTCTAGAGTTGTTGCCATCTAAGAAGAGGTCCTCTTTCCTGCAGCCAAAACCATATTATAATTCCACCATGTTTCCTGAGCCCCGACAACCGTACATCTAAAAGTCAGAACCTTAACTGGATAAACATCTCCTAAAACTGTAAACTGTACTGTTTCATTCCACCAGTTCGTAATTGCATTTTCTAGGGTCACCTTTCCAGGAATAACAATGCCACCATCGTTTCCAGGAGTAGTATCATCAAGTCTCCCTTCAAGAGTTATAGTAATATTAAGCCCACCAATATCTAATATAAGCGGCGTGATATTTCCAGCAAGCGGACTTCTTATAACTGGCCGATCATATGAGATAGCTACAGTATCACATTTTAATCTGTATTGTGTAGTCGCACCAGTAGTTATTTCAAATGTAACATCAAGCGCCATAATAACCTAATTATTTCCGGCTCGCTCCCAGTTTGAATCATCAAGAGCTTTTTTAGTGCCTTCTCTTGCTGCAGCTTTTACTTGCTCTGCAGATTCAAAAGAAGACAGAGCGGGAATTACTATATTGTTAATAACTGTTCCAATTGGATTCATATTGCTTAAACTTTTTATAAATGGTAAATTAAACTTTAATGTGTCTAAAATAACATCCATTCTGCTATCTCCTTGGTAAGGAGTAGGGGTATATGTTTCTCCTGTTTTAGGATTCCTAACTGTCCGTGTCTCTAGTCCCGAAGGTCTTCCGAAAAAAAACTCTTTTATTGCTTTTAAAAATTCTGCAATATTCTTTAAAGCTCTCAATGGATCAGTCATTACTACTGCAAATCCATTTACAATAAATGACCATCCTTGGATAATTTTTGTAAGAGTTGGAATAAGAGGAATTAAAGCAATATCAACAATTGCACCAAATAAAGAAAGAAAAGCGCCCAGTATTCCAGAAATTATTTTCGACTGTCCCACAATTGCAGCAATTCCAAAAACTCCGCCAAGCATCGGAAGAAACTTATTAGTATTGAAAACTGATTTCACATCATCCGTTGCAATTCTTTTTTGACGAGCAAAATAATCTGCAGCGTCTTTATTTCCACCTGCACCAGTTCTTGGTGCACCTCCAGCACCTGGAGCGCCCGGAGCACCCCCTCCAGTTAAATCATTTAAAGTTAAATTAACTGCAATTGCACCGCTTGCAACTACATTTTCACCTGCCATTGTTTAAAGCGTCCTCCTGTCTTTCAACCAATGCTGCATTTATTCCAAGAATATTTGCAATATCATCGTCTTCTAATTCCATAATTGTTTCATATGGAATTCCAATTTTAAGCAATTGCAACAAAATCAAATAATTTGAATAAATAAAGCCCTCTGCTGGAGTTATTTTTCCTCCAGCTAAAAAGAGCTTTACTCTTTTTTTATATCCGTAACCTTGTCTAAGCCCGCATCTTTTTTCTTGAAGGCAACTGGAACCAACGCTTCTAGTGCATCTGCAAGAGGATTAGAATTTCCATCTTGTACATCTTTTAACTGCAGTAAAAACACATCTGTTGTTTGTCCCCACGGAGCATCAACAACCATATATTTCAAACATTCTCTTAAATAAAAGTCCCCGTCGAAATGCGTATTGCCTTCAGTGTCATATCGGACAGATTGAGAAATTATTTGGTTCTTTCTCGCCCTTGGAATATCTCTGACTTTAAGGTTTAACTGCTCATTTTCAACATTTAATATAATATCTCTTGGCTCTCGGCTAACTAAATACTTTTCATATCCTGCCATTTTCCTATTCTCCTTAAATTAGGGGTAAACTGGGATTAAATCTCTAATAACCAAACTTAGACTTCTGAAAATCATTTCCAAATCAACTTCTGTTGGAGACTCTCCTCCGATATTATTTGAAGCTCTAACAATATATGCTCCTTCTGAATCTAGTCCTGCAGCTGCTGCAGAAGGTGGAATTGTTATTGTTATGTTATCATTTGTACCTCTTGTAAAAACCACTGTAATATCAAATCCAGCCATTCCAGAGCCATAGTTCCCTTCCAAGAGCAATTCTTTGAAAAGTGTTTTATTTAAAGTAGAAGCTGCTGCAGCAATAGAATCTGGTAAAGCAACTCTTGCAGTCATTCTATATTCTCTTCTCTGTTCCTGAATTTCATGAGGAATTCTACCAGAAGCAGTATCTCTAACATAATATCTTGGCTCTAAGTTGTTATTAACTTCAAGAGAGAAGCTTCTAATTCTTGCAAATTCGACCCCGAAAAAAGTTAGACTTCCTCTTGAAAAGTAATATGGCTCAGTTGTTGGATATACTGGAGTTCCTAAAGCCCCGCCAGAATGTGGAAGATCACCTCCAATTCCTGCAGGAGCAATCATCGCACCAGCAAATTTTGTAATATCTGTTGAAGCCCCAACTAAGGAGTGGAATTGTTGATTGTGAATCAAATCAATAAAAGGCACTTCATCAAAAGACATCAGCAGCATTCCGCCTTCGTCCGCACGCAGTGTTGCCCTGTTTACCTTTCCACCAATATATCTTCTAATAAAATCATTCGCTGCAGTTGAATCACTATCTCTTAAGAGCAAATGCCAAGACATTGAATCTAATCCAACTGCCTCAACAATAGTATGAGTATAAAAATAAGAACCAGTTTCATCAGCCACCGAAACTGTTACAGGATTTGCATGAGCAAACATCATCGGATAATTCAATATAAATGTAGTTGCCCCATCAACTCCTCCACCTGAAATAATCTGTCGAACTTCAGGATTTGTACCACCCCTTTCTATTTCAATAAAATCTCCATTAGCAAATGCTACTGCAGCAGGCGTACCATCAGTAACAGGCAACCTTCTCTGCCCTTTAAATGTATCGGCTGTAGTAGTAGTAGAGACTGCTGTTACAGCCGATGCGGTGGTGCGCACACTCCCGATAGGAAATCTCAGAGGATAACCATTTAAAAGAATAAAATTTGGAAGTGACCCTGAAAATGTCTGCCGTCCTCTATATGCAACAGTCCAATTTCTATTTGATGCAGTCCCAAGAAAATACGATGGCTCAATTTGAGGAACCATGTCTGGGACTGTTACAGTTTCATAAACACCTGGTAAGAAAGTTACCATGCTTGTCCCAGCAAGACCTGTAAGCGTTGAAGATTTTTCATCAACATCTTCTCCATTAGCATGATAAAATCCAAGGGGCTGGTCTATATACATTACGGTAGCTGAAGATACAACAACAACACGGCGGACTTCAGCATTTCCTAGTGCAGCGGTTCCTATCTGCACATAATCTAAAGCCAAATAGTTTGCAGTACTTACAACTGTTAAAGATCTAGATCCTGCAGCATGTACTCCAGTAAGCGTAGTTGCTGCTTGCCCAGCATCATCAATTGCTGAAATATAATCTAAATATCCTCCAAGACCCGCCTCCGAGGCAAAACTTAGCCGACTTTGGTCACTTCTATATATTGCCAATTTATTTAAACTCCAGAGTTCCTATAGAATTTCAATAACTTCTTTCCGATAATAAGACTGGCTAAAAATACCCGTATTTTCTCTATAGAATTCATTTTTTGTTTACCACACGTCCATTCTAATCCTGAGTGAAATACAAGCTCTTTCTTTGTCGTACAATTTTTGCAATATGAGGGCATATTAGGTTTCTAGAGCAACGGCATTGTTCACGAGTTCACAAACCACTTCGCCAACCCAAAAGTTGAGCGATTCTTCAGAAGTTTCATTCCAAGTTAGAAATTGAATTCTTTGATATCCAACTGTAGAGTGCATCTTTAAATGAATTATTCTTCTAACCTCTGCAAATATATTGTATAACCTTTGTTTAGACTCTCTGCTATAAATCTCCAAATTCAATCTTGTTTTTCTATTTACATAAGTCCAATTTCCAATGGGAACCTCATCCATGGTTGGGGCTATAGGTCTAATGACAATCACTTCTCGCTTTCCTTGATTAAGAAATGTATCCATGTCAATTCTTAGGGGCATTCCAGGTTGGCCTATTTCAAAAAGTCTTGGCTTTGGAGTTTCACCTGAGTTCTCCTCCCAATTTTGCTCAAGAATTTTATAAATTGCAAAAGAGGGAATTGTTTCATTAATATAGGGCATAGTTATTATAAAGTCATTTTTTGAGAATTTTACGTATAATAAATTTTGTAGTTCGTCTAGCGAACATAGGAATTATTTTCTAGTTCTTTTTTACTTATCTTAATCTAATTTTTCTAAAGATTGTGAGTCTGTGCTCACCTATTTACTATTATATACTACAATTTATATCTTTAAACCAAGTATTTTTAAATCCGGCCCTTGAAGAATAATTAACTTTTCATTGGGATATTCTTTAGCAAAGAGATTGAGTTTTTCTTGAGAGTCTTTAGACATCCACCCTTTAATTTCTCTCCATTCATTTGTTTCAGGCAAATAAAAATCAGGGAAGTATTGATGCCCACTACTCAGCATAAATCCACTTGGTTCATATAACCAAAGAATATTTAAAGAATCAAGATATGCCGCGAATTTAACTTCCCAGCCAGAACGCATTTTAACAACATCACCATTTTTCATAACATAAATTAAATGCTTCACTCCAGAATTTTTCATTCTTTTCTGGACTTCTATTGGATCACTCAGAATTTCTTTCCATGTTGAACTCATTAGAGCTTTAGTTGCATCTGATCTTATTTTCCCCTGCATATTTGCCGAAGTTTTGGTCTTAAATTTAGGATCTTCCCAGCGAGATTTACTTGCAGCTCCAATTAGTTGCCTAGATATCTCACTCATCGTTTTACCAACACGGGCATCGTGTTCCTTCTTCCTTGTCTCATTAGACACATAATGTCCCATAGATCTAATTGATTGTGCAGCATTTTGCTCAGGTGTACGTTTCTGCCCAGTTAATTTTTGGGCCCTCTTTTTAATTGTCTCAGGGCTTTGTTTCTTTCCTAGAAGACTAATTTTATTTTTCTCACCAATTAATTTTCGTGTTTCTGCAGAAACTTCATGGCCAATCATTTGCAAAGATTTAGCTTTATTTCTTTCTGCAGAATGCTTAACTCCTAGATGAGCAAGACTCATGTTCTTTCTTTGTTGTACAGTTCTGGTCTTGCCTATTAAACTTAAAGAAATATTTTTACGTCGTTCTGGAGTAAAAACCTTGCCAGTTTGTCCAGCAGAAATTAATCTTCTTCGTTCTGCTGAAAGAGGAATTCCTTTTCTTTGAGCCCGCAAAGTTTGTTTAGTTTCTTCTGAATGATGAAATTCTCCTTTAGTGTGTGGACGCAAGCCACTTGTATTTATTTTCCATTCTCCGCTATCTTTTTTAATTTTCAGTTGTTTCTTAATTTTAGATTTCGTTTTATCAGTAACAATATGCCCTGTCAAAGCTATGCTTAAATTTTTTCTATGTGTTTCATTTGGTACTCTATTTTTAAAAGCCACAGACATGCATGTCCTAGAACAATATTTTGCAATTTCATATCGTCTCTCGGGCAATAGAAATTCCATTTGACACACAATACATATTTTCTTACATAAAACTTTTTTCTGCATTGTCTTAGAACACTTGCCAGCTCTGAAGCGAAGAAAGTTTCTCCTCAATCTCTGTGCGCCAATCCTCGATTTTTCTGTCGAGAGAAACTCGATCCACACCTGAAGCACTAAGTATGGTATAGTCATGGTTTAGATAGACGTCTGAAGCTGCCATCTTTTTGCAAATGTCAAACACCATGCCACCCCTAAGAGCATCTGTAAACGTTGAACTTCCATATAGGTAAGAAAGTCTACAAGGAAATTCAAATTCTCCCCACCCCCATCTTCCTGTTGGAGAATTTCCAGATGTAAATCTTGCAGGCAGCATAAAGAATCTGGAGAATTTTATAAGACCTAATTCTTGAACTACGAAATAATCTCCAGTTCTTCCTTGAGTTTTAGTTTCATATCCTCCACCATTCCAAACTTCCATTTTACATATTGCAACAATATCTCTGTGCTTTAATTTGAAGCCAGCCATATTAAATTGATATTCTTCATCTTCGACATAATTTAACCGCCAGCTCATCCAAGTTTTATAATCAATTATTGACTGTGCCTGATGAATATAATCTTCAACTGTATTTCTTGTTGGATTTGTAGTTTCATCGAAGTCAAATGGCAATTGAAGTTGATTGGCCACATCACTTGCAGTGCAATATGCAGCATAAGGTCTTGACATAATTTGATTTACTGTTGGAGGAGTACTTACAGACGCAACACTAATTCTTATCCAATATCTAATTGCTGTATCTGGCGGAGTATAAGCGTGTGGGCTTGTTGCAGAAAATGCTCTTGCTGTCCAGTTCCTTAAATTTGTATAACTTTCACCGCCAGAAATTGTAAAATCATAAGTTCCCCCAGGGATAAATTGAGACCAAGAATTATCAGACCTCGAAAATGCATATGTACGTGTTCCAACCGTCCCTGCTGTAGCTAAAATAAAGGCTGCAAGGTCGAATCTAGAAGAACTTCCTAAATAAAGATAATCTGCAGAATCTTCAAAAATTGTGAAAGTTGTTCCACTAATAGTTTGGGAAGCTAAAGTATTATTTACATATGAAGAAGCACTATTATCAGATACCCAGACAGCTTCAAAATATGGCAGTCCTTCCATAGAAGGGGCTGGAGATGTTATGGGTGTTCCTGTGCCGCTGCCTGCCATATTAAATTACTCCTAAGTCAAGAAGGCAATTTCCGTCGAGAATCTTTATACGATTTCCGCTCTGTAAGGCGGCTTGAATTTTATTATAGGCTAATTCAGACATAAAGCCTTTTACTTCATGATGCTCGTCCAAACTTGGAATAAAGAAATCTGGAAAATACAAACCAAATGGAGTTCTTATAGGATGTTTCTCATACTCCCATTTCAGCCCAATGCTATCCAAATATTTTGCATATAAAACTTCCCAAGAAGAACGCATTTTAATCATTATACCAGCAGAAGATGTATACAAAAATCTCTTATGTCCACAACTTTTTTGTCGTTTGATTATTGTCTCTGCTGATTGTGTTCTTCCTAAATTAGCCAGCCTAAGTTTTTCTTTTGTTTCTTCGGAAACATGATGACCCAAAGTATTACCAGGCTTGCCTTTTCTAGAATTTCCAGATTTTATTCCCGCAAGCCGCTGTTTCTCACTTGTTTTTGTGGTGAGACCCTTGTTCCAAGGAATAGTGTTTCTACCAGTAAAAATTCCAGCACAATGTACAGAACACACCTTTCGAGTTCCAATTGAATCTTGCAACTCGAAAATTTCTTTTTCCAAACTACAAACAACACAAACTAAAATCCTGGAAAATTTCTCTTTTGCATCATGCCCATATAAATATTTGCAGTTGAATGATTTAACTTTTTCCCCACAATTGCAAAAACACAGCGGAAGAAGGGAGTGGCTGCGTTTCTTTGCCCTCAAATGACTTTCAATTCTTGGATCTGTTTCTTTAGTCTTTCCTTTATTCCAAACAACACGACTTTTTAAGTTATGTAAATAGAGAAATTTATATTCATTTTTTTTGACTTTTTCACCACATCCACACAAACACAGTGGCAATCCCATATTTTTCTTGTGAGAAGATAAATATTTAATTTTGGAATATTTAGTTCTCTCCCCACATCCACACTTGCAAAGAGGAAGTAAACTATTTAAGATTTCAGCCATTAAATATTACTCCTATTCTTTTCGACCCATTCTTTAAACATATTATTAATCCGTCTCATTGGTCTACTTCTAGAAAGACTTGCTCTTTTAACATCCCCGGCAATTTTATGTGCCACTCCAACTTGCGCAGGGGAGAGTAAAATTTCTTTCATCTTCTTGCGCTGCCCATTTTCATCATAATATTCTCTTGAAATT
>JAUYMN010000002.1 GCA_030699455.1 Nanobdellota archaeon
GCTGTGAGGATTGAGTATACTGATACTGCCAGAGACAGACTGGTTAGATCAAGAAATGTGCTTGTTGACAGAATGATTGATGGCAAATATGATTATTTCTTCAGTCTTGAGGTTGATGTTATCCCTCCAAAAGATGTTATCAAGAAACTTTTGATGCATAAAAAACCCATTGTTTCAGGTGTTTATTTTAAGCCTATGGAATATGTTGCCAATGGGAAAGTAATCAAAAAGGAAATAGTTCCATTGGCCTATAAATTTGTTTCTGATAAGACTAAATTTGTCAGACGCATGACCTATGAGGAGGTTAAGGGAGATGACCTTATTGAGGCTGCATTTGTAGGTCTTGGATGTGTGATGATAAAAAATGAAGTTTTTGAAAGTGGGATTAGGTTTAACTACGATGAAAAAAAAGAGATATTTGATGATAATTTCTTTTGTAAGGATGCCAGAGAGAAGGGTTATTCCATATATTTGGATACTTCTGTAAAATGTTTTCATATGGTAAGTGGAACTAACTGGAAAGAAATAAAAAAATAGAAGAAAAAGGGTGGAAGGAAAGAATTATTTCTTCTTTCCTTTTATTAAAGCGTATCCAATTATCAGGACAATTACAATTACTGCAAGAGTAACTGTTAGTCCTCCTCTTGGAGATTTGTATGTATCTTCTTTGTCTGGTGTATCAAATACTTCAGTAGTATCTTCTTTATCATCTGTTGTTTCTACTGGTGTTTCTACCAATTTGAAAGTCATATCTGCATATGTATTTACAAATAGCTTGTGATATGTTATGTCCAAGTCAGATATTCCGTCACCATTCAAATCAGCTGTTTTTGATTCTCCAGCAGATATAGTCAATTCTATTGGGCTTGAAGTGATTAACACTGTAACCTCGTCAGCTGACATTTTCTTGACTTCTATGGTGTGATAGTCAGCATTGATGTCTAGCCTTACAGCTGCTGATTTCTTCAATAGGAAACTGACTCCATCCGAATTCAGCTTTTCTTTTACTGTGTGAACCCCTGAAGTTATTTTTACCTTTCCTACAGGGTTTTCAAATCCTGGAATAGCTGCAGAACCGCTTCCTTTGATTACAACTTCTTTAGTTGTGAAGTTAAACTCTGACAGGTTAGAATTACCAGCTCTATCCCATGAGAAGCATCTTATACTATAATCTCCCAAAACCCTTGTTTGTTCGGCTTTAACGACTGCCTTTAAATTAGTTGCATCATTATCTGTTAAAGTTAGGTTTTCATAAGTGCTTAGACCAGGGAACTTGATAGATATTGTGTTATTTGCAGACACTAATCCAGCTGTGCTATCTACGACATTACAGTCGATGTTAACAGCTGTTCCGTAATCCACTTCTACAGTACCGCCAACAGTATTTCCATTGTCACCTGTGAGAGATGTGCTTGAATTAGGTGCTGTGTTATCAACTGTTATGCTAATTGTACCATTTGATAAGTTAGTAGCAGGTGTTGATGTTATGTTTTCTGATGCTGTAACATTAATAGTATATACACCATCTGAGAATGTTCCATTGTTTGCATCCCATACCCATTGGAATTCAGATATATTTCCTTCATTTTCATTTGTTCCATTTGTTAGATTATAAAAGACCAATGTATTTGAACTGTCGTATATGTTTAATGTTACATTTGTAACATTTCCTTCAGCACCAGTAATACTTATGTTAACTGTTACTGCACCACTATTGAATCCCCCGGTAGCTGGCGCGTTTATAGCAACTATGGCTGGTGCAGCAGAGATAAGTGCAGTGCCAAGAATTATTAATAAGCCAAATATTAGGCTCTGTATCAGTTTTTTATTATTCATTATATTTCCACCCCGTATCCTCTTTTGAAAATACATTCTTCATTATCTGGTAAGGGGGAGATGTTTGATATATAAAGCTTTCTGGTCTGGCTTTTTTATTTACTCTTGAGAAGGAGTGTATAAACTTTTTAAATTTCCCCTTCTGCATTCGGCGTTTTTTCTAAGAGGTATAACTCAATGAAAATAGTCAGTATTGACAATACCAGTGGGCCTATTATTATGCCTAAAAATCCAAATAATTCTATTCCACCAAGAACACCTAAAAGCACTAATGCTGGATGTATTTTTGCCTTGCTTCCAACTATACTCGGTCTTATTATATTGTCAATAGTGCTTATAATAAAGATACCATAAAACAACAACCCCAATCCATTGAAAGTCTCTCCGCTTATCAGCATGTAGATTGATGCCGGTAGCCATATTAATGCTGCACCAACAAAAGGCAATATTGCCACAACTACTGTCACCAAACCCCAAAGTATAGGGGACTCCATGCCGAATATCCAGTAGCCTATTGCACCCACTGCTCCCTGCACGAAAGCAGTCACTATCATCCCATATACCGAGGCATATATAATACTGCTAAACTTGTTTGCAAGCTCCTCTTTTTGCTTTGATCTAAGAGGAATATGCTTTTTTAGCTTTTTGACTAAATCTTCTCCACCTAAAAATAGAAAAAACATTAGGAAAAGCATTACAAATATTTCTAAGATTTTTTTTGGCAGAGATACAACAAATTCAGAAGTACTTCTCGCTATAGAGAGGGAGATTTTGTTTAGGTTTTCTGAAATATAACTGCCTATATTTATGTCACTATCAAGATAATCTGATACTTTATCTTCCAGACTTGAAATATTCAAATCTTTTGTATGATAAAAGAAATTGACTGATTCATTTATCAGCGCATTTGCTGCAAATACCAATGGGACAATGATTAATATCACTACGAGAATGGTGGTTAATAGTGAGCTTACTTTTTTATTTTTTATCTTTTTTCTTATTGTGGTATACATTGGGTAAAAAATGTATGAAAGCAGAATGGCCCCTATTATAGTTATTATATAAGACTTTATCAGGTATATTGAAAGTATTGTTATCCCTAAAAAGCTGGCTAGAAAGAAGAACTTTGAATATTGTGCTATAGCTTCTTTTGCCATTCCTTTATAAATTGATAATTACTTATAAATGTTATTGAGACTTCCAGTTAGGCTTTTATATTCTGATTAACAATAGGTTTATCTGATGAAGGTTAAAACCGTTGTGGGATTTTATGAGGATGTTTATCTTAATGGCAGGCTTGTAAGAGCTAAAATAGACACAGGCGCAGGCGTGAGCAGTGTTGATGAGGATTTAGCGATTTTATTGAAGCTTGGACCAGTCATAGGGGAAGCTAAAGTTATAAGCAGTCATGGTAGTGGATACAGACCAGTAGTTATAGCAAATGTGATAATTGCCGGGAGAGGGATTGATGCTAAGTTTAATGTTGTTTCCAGAAAGAGCTTAAGGTATCCATTGCTTATAGGAAAAAATATTCTTAGGAAAGGTTTTTTAATTGATTCCGGAAAAAAATTAAAGAAACAGAGAAAGAAAATAATTAAAAACAGCAGAGATTTGATTTCGGTGAAACTATGAGATTATGTGTTGTCGGTCTTGGTGGGGAAAGCAGCAAATTGATTGCCAAGGAGGCAAGAACTTTTTTTGATGAAGTTGTTGAAGTTGACCTAAGGAATGTTGAGCTTTGCATAGATGATCGGGCCGGCTTTAGCGTGAAATCATTAAATGTAAATCTTGAAGACTTTGATTGCATCTATGTCAGGGGGAGCTATAAATATGTATTACTGCAGAGGGCTTTGACAAGGGCGCTTTACAAAAAAGTGTATATGCCAATAAAACCAAGTGCATTCACACTCGGGCATAATAAATTGCTTTGCTCGCTGGAACTACAGCAGAAAGGGATTAGCATTCCAACAAGTTATTTTGTTTCAAAAACAGAGCAGGCAAAGAATCTGCTTGCAGAAGTTAATTATCCAATTATTATCAAGATTCCTGAAGGAACTCAGGGAAAAGGCGTTATGTTTGCTGATTCTGAAAGTTCTGCAAGATCGATGATTGATGCATTGGAAGTGTTCAAGCAACCTTATATCATTCAGGAGTTTATTGCAACTGGAGAAATCAAGAGCGAGGATATAAGGGTTATTGTTGCCGGTGGCAAAGTTGTTGGGGCAATGAAAAGAATTTCACAGCTGGCAGACATAAGGGCAAATATACATGCCAGCGGAAAAGGAGAGGCTATTGCTCTTGATCCAGAGGATGAAAAAATATCTGTGAAAGCTGCAAGAGCCATAGGAGCCGATATTGCTGCAATTGATATATTAAAGGGCAGAACATCAGCTGTTATCGAAGTTAATCTTAGTCCTGGTTTGAAGGGGATTATCAAGTATACTGGCAAAAATATTGCAGAGAAAATTGCAAGGGCGCTGTATA
Source organism: Nanobdellota archaeon (assembly GCA_030699455.1). Lineage (GTDB taxonomy): Archaea > Nanobdellota > Nanobdellia > SCGC-AAA011-G17 > UBA489 > JABIKK01. The sequence goes on from JAUYMN010000002.1 coordinate 4,321, forward strand.
AAGAAACACTGGAATTTTATGAAAAAAAGAAGCTAAATCTGAATGAAAAAAAGATTTGTGATGAAAATGAATTTGATGAGCACTATGTTGAATCGCATATTGACAAAGGATTATTGTGCCTCCCTAAATTTGTAACCAAGGGAAGCGGATTCAATAATGGCGATGAGATGATTGTAAAAATAAAAAAAGGGGAAATAAGGATAATTAAACATGAAATTAGGAAAGAGGATGAGTAGCATCCAGAAAATCCGGCAGATATTTTATGCTTTTTAGAATTGCATATGGCTTTTCTTTTTTTAGTTTTGTTCTTGAATGGTGGCCTGTGAGAACGGCTATGCAAGGCACTTTTGCCCGTCTTGCAGCAATTATGTCATAGGTGGTATCACCAACCATAAAATCTGCCTTTAATTTTAACAAATGTTCTGCTTTTATTATTTCATCTGGAAATGGCTTAGGCTTTAGATGCTCTTTGTTGTATACAATTATATCAAATAACTTTGGATTTAATCTTGCTCCCTTAAGGAGAAGGTCAACGTTTCTTTTATTGCAGTTTGTTACCAATGCCAGCCTGTAGGATTTCTTTAATCTTTTAATTGCACTTAAACATCCCCTTATTTTACTTACATATTTTTTTGAAGTTGATTGCAGATAATTGTCATGCAATTTTCCGATTGACTCTATTTCTGAATCTGTTATGTTTGGTATCAAATCTTTTATGTAAAGCTCGGCAGGAACTCCAAACTTTTTCAGGAGTTTTTTCCTTGATACATCATAACCATGTTTTTTTATGGCTTTTCTGTATGCTATTATGTGCGCATTGGCGCTGTTTATTAGTGTTTCATCTAAGTCCATGCAGATCAAATGTGTTTTTTTATTTTTCATTATTGCTGTTTTATAAACCCAACCTATATAAATGTAATACTGCTAATTTTATCAGGTGAAATAGTTGGTATTAGAATCTTTATCTTCCCCACAGAAAGCAGAAAAAAAACCATGGAACTTATTTTTTTTGGGTGCCATTTATGCGTTTATGGGAATATTTCTGGCATTGTGGGTATTTGAGGAACAGGCTACAATAGTCATGATACTTTTGACTGTAATGGCTGCAATACCCCTTATGTATAATACTCTTAAATTTGAAGAGGATAAGGATTTGACTGCTTCATCGGAGAAAAATATGCTAAGACAACATTATAGAATCTTAGCCGCATTTATGTTCTTATTTTTGGGTTTTGTTGCTGCATTTTCAATTGTTTATATTTCAGGATCTACTGAAATGGTAGATAAATTGTTTTCATCACAGACAGATACGATTAGCGAAATAAATTCAAAGGTTACAGGTGTTGAGGTTCTTAGTGGCAGTGCATATTCTGAAGGGTTATTGCTCAGAATATTCAGCAATAATCTAAAAGTTATGCTGTTTTGTGTTTTCTTCAGCTTTTTTTTCGGTTCTGGCGCTATCTTTATCTTGACATGGAATGCTTCAGTAATTAGTGCTGCAATTGGAAATTTTTTTAGGACTAACATAAGTGATTATGCGATGCAGGCAGGATTTATTCAAGTTGCAGGATACTTTCACATATATTCCTTAAGCTTACTTAGATATTTTGTTCATGGGCTGCCTGAAATATTGGCATATTTTATAGGGGGATTGGCAGGCGGAATAATCAGCGTTGCAGTTATAAAACATGATTTTTCCACTCGTGTTTTTGGAAAGGTATTGAGAGATGCATTGCACCTGATACTATTGGGCATCGTTGTGCTGTTTATAGCAGGTCTTCTTGAGGTATATGTTACACCTCTTTTGGTTAATTTTTAGTTTTTTATGACCTATAGGAATTCTTTTAAAAGGTTCCATGCCTGTACGACCTATGAGCTTATTGGCGTTTAGCAGTGCATTAGTGGCTTTCTTTGTTACTTACTTTGCTATCTCATGGCTGATTAGATTTCTTAACAGGATTGATATGGTTGTCAAGGATCAGAACAAGGAGAATAAGCCGCTGATTCCTATATCTGGTGGTCTTGGGGTTTTTGCTGGATTCTTTTCAGGAATTATGGTGTTTATATTTTTGAGGACATTTGCCGATGTTGGAAATTATTATCTAACCTTACACAGCGAACAGCTGGTTTTAGTTTTTGCAGGCTTCATTTCAATATTGCTGGTAACATTAATTGGGTTTTTGGATGATGTTTTAGTTCACAAATCCAAAGAAAGTTCAGGTGGTTTGAAACAGTGGCAGAAGCCATTGTTAACATTAGGCGCAGCAATTCCATTGATAGTTGTCAATGCAGGAAATTCTACTATGTACCTTCCTTTTATTGGTGATATTAATTTTGGAATCTTATTCCCATTGTTCCTTATTCCAATAGGCTTTATCGGAGCTTCGAATATGGTAAATATGCTTGCAGGACTCAACGGTCTTGAAACTGGAATGGGCATTATTTATCTTTCTTCTTTAGGATTATATTCTTATGTTCATAATGAACTGTTTGCCACACTAATAGCTCTTATGGCTGTTGCTTCTTTATGCGCTTTCTGGATATATAACAAATTCCCTGCAAAAATATTTCCTGGAGACTCTCTGACTTACTTTCTCGGAGGGACATTAGCTACAATAGCAATACTTGGAAACATGGAAAGGGCAGCATTAATTGTTTCAATTCCATTCTTTGCTGAATTTTTTTTAAAAATGAGAAGGGGGTTTGATGCTGATAGTTTTGGTGTTAATGTAAATGGCAAATTGCATTCAAAATATGAAAAAATATATTCGCTTACCCACTTATTTATGAAAAATGGCAATTATACTGAGAAACAAATTGTTTGGTTTTTTATTGGAATTGAATTATTGTTCTCCTTGATAATATGGGTGATATAATGAAATCCAAAAACTTTTTGAGAGATAATTTTTACCTGCTAGTTGGAGCTGCAGTTATCAATATTTCTGGATTTCTGTTTCATTTTTTTATGGGGCGAAAATTAGGTCCGGTGGATTATGGCACATTAGCAACAGTGATATCATTGGTTGCATTGTTTGGAGTGTTTACTACATCTATACAGTTTAGCATATCTAAGTTTGTTGCTTCAATGAAAGCAGAAGGATCTTTGAAGAAAATTAGATATCTTTATAGCGCGTCATTAAAAAAATTTACTGGTCTTTTTGTTGTTATTGCAATTGGCTTTTTATTGCTAAGTTTTTATCTGGATGGGTTTCTGAAGGTTAACTATTCATATTTGTTTATTGCATCCTTGATGATATTAACCATTCCATTTATTTCGGTTTTTAGAGGCTTTTTACAGGGGTTACAGAATTTTAAATCATTTGGAATTAGTTTGGGAATTGAGGGTGTTTCAAAGTTGGCCTTAGGTATTATTTTTGTTCTTCTTTATCAAAAAGTTGGATTGGCTATAACAGCTATTCTTCTTTCAAATGTGGCTGTTGCGGTTTATTGTTTTTACAAAGTTAAAGAGTATTCAAAAGGTGAGAAAGAATGGTTTTCTTCCAAATCAATTTATGGGTATGCTTTTCCAATGTTTTTAACAGTGTTATTGTTTACTTTGTTTTATTCTATTGACTTAATATTGGTGAAACATTTCTTTTCCTCCATAGACGCAGGCTATTTTGCAGCTATTAGTCTAATAGGCAAGATAATATTCTTTGCATCTTTTTCTGTTGTTCAGGTAATGTTTCCAAAAGTTGTTGAACTGGCTGAAAATGGTTCACCACATGAAGGTGTGTTTATGAAGTCTTTTTGGATTATTACTTTGATAGCTTTGGTAATATTGCCAGTTTACTATTTTTTTGGAGATTTAATTATTAGCACATTATTTGGCTCTTCTTATACGACAATTGCCAGCCTGATTTTTCCTTATGGCTTGTTTATGGCATCTGTTTCATTTTCAAAACTTTATTCGCTGTATTTTCTTTCCCTGAAAAAATTTAAATTTCTCTATTTTTTTGGAGGTATCATTGTTTTAGAAATTGGAGGAATATACGCATTCCATGATTCGCTGGCACAGGTTATTGGTTATTTGCTTCTTTTAGGCATGGTGTTGTGGTTGTTCCTAGCTATAATTTCACTGAGGTTGAAAAAAAATGGGTAAGCTTTCTGTTGTAATTCCCATGTATAATGAAAACAATATTTATAAGAATATGAAGGAGATGGTGAGGAGTATTGATAATAATTTTGATGATTATGAAATAATCTTGGTTGATGATGGATCTACAAATAATTGTTTAAGTGAAGCTAAAAAATTAAAATCTAAAAAATTGAAGATTGTTGGATATGAAAAAAATAAGGGGAAGGGTCATGCTTTGAAGTATGGTTATAAATTTGTTACAGGAGAGTATGTTACATTTATTGATGCAGATTTAGATTTGCATCCTGATCAAATAAAAGGCTTTTTTAATTACATGGGTGATGCTGATGCTGTTATTGGGTCTAAAAGACATCCTGCATCAAAGATTTATTATCCTTGGTATAGGAAGATTTTGAGTTTTGGATATCATTTGTTTATCTATTTATTATTTGGATTGAAGTTAAAAGATACCCAGTCTGGAATAAAACTTTTTAGAAAAAAATGCCTGGATGTTGTTCTCCCAAAAGTTGCTGTTAAAAAATATGCTTTTGATTTGGAATTATTAGTTGTAGCTAATAAATATGGGTTTAAAATAAGGGAAGCCCCGATAAAACTAAGTTATAAGTTTAGTGGAACCGGAATTAATTTAAGGCAGATATATCAGATGTTTATTGATACTCTGGCCATCTTTTACAGGTTGAGGATATTGAGATATTATGACAGAAGGGGATAAAGCTTTTAAACTATTTTTT
>JAUYMN010000004.1 GCA_030699455.1 Nanobdellota archaeon
GATTGAGTTAAGAAAAAGATAAAAAAATGACAGAAATGAGCGAAATAACATACAAAAACAGTCATAAACATAGATACTACAAATTGTGAATAATCAGTTCATTATTCCCATCATAGTTAGGTAAAGCCTGTCTGCCGCACGGATTATCTCCATCTCATCAGGTGTCTTACCCTGCACAATTACACATCCATCTTCTTCAAAAACAGCAGTTTCATCACCTAACCTTAGCCATATTACAGTAACATTCTCATTAGAATCCTCGCACGTCTTAATTACCTGCTTATCAATCTTAGGTCCTGCTTCAGTAGTAGGAGCTAAAAATGCACTATTAACTGGAATATCATACAAATAAGGATTATCAATAAAATAATCAATTTCTTTTGCGGCAATTGTTGTTCTCCCTGTAAGATTAGCAGTAGCATTTATAGTTATATAAATTTGTGATTTGCCGATTATCATATTTTTAACTTTATCAATGTCTATAGGTATATCCTCAAGTTCCCTTGGGTCATTTCTAAGATTCATTATCACGGGATATTGTGCATCATTAATAAAAAACTGCATATCATACCCCACACCTGTCTTGCTTGGTGCAAAAGTTATTCCATTGTACTCAAAATAAAGCTTGTCTATGTTTTCCCCTTGGGATTTAATCATAAAAAAGACAAACAAAGCAAGAGCCAAAAAGAGAACAACCATCCATATTCCAATTTTGCTCTGTGTCTTGGCTATAGCCTCATCAGATACATTATCATTTTCCATCAAAAACACCTGCATAATCCATTACTATGACATCAGCAACGCCAATTAAATATCCCAGACTGCCTCTTAAATCAATACATCCATTGCTGTAAGAACTTTCTTTTTCTTCACTAACTTTCATGGATACAATGAGATTTCCAGCCTCACCGCATGATTTAATGGGCAATTCTAAGCATTGTTCAGCATCTTTATATCCTGCCATGCAGGAAAGACCAATATTTATTTCACCATTAAGATTGGTATAAATCTCACTCAGGGCATCTCCTGCACTAATATCGGAAATATCAATATAAACCCTTTCATAAACCCCTGATTTAAAATCACTCATAAACATATCCGGCAGGTCTTCAGAAAAAGATTCAACCTCTAGCGGGCTATTCAGCAGATTATAATTATGACCATTGGATTTAAAAGAATATTTGCCATCTTTCAGAATAAAAGTAAGGCCGTTGTATTTAACAGCGTCTTGTGTCTGTGTCAACCCGCCTATCATAACGCCAAAAACACTGAGAACCATTATGGTAATGATAAAAATAGGAATAAAAAGTTTCTTTTTTCCGCTTCTCTCATGCCTTGCCATCCTAAAAAATCAGCCAATATACTTCTCTGCATCCTTATTTTCAACTTTGCCGGCGCCAATGGAAGGCATAGGCAAATGAGTCGGTAAAGAAAGATCCTGCTCCAGTTCCAAAGCTTTTATATTGCACCTATCCAAAATAACATTAATCACTGGGACGGAAACTTCTTTTGGCAGTTTCCTGCTCTTCTTCCATAAGTCTAAAATTCTTTTAGTTTCATTTTCAGGAAGCATATAATTAACAGTCCCTCCGATTGTCATATCAGCTATTTCTGGTTCATACCTGACAGTAAAACTAAAATCAAAACCTAAAATTTTATGGGATTTGGATTTATTTAATAAAAAATCCTGGTTATAAACGTTAGAAATATCCATATTATACACTACTTTCATGCCTTTTATGAGTTTCTTTTTTCTCTCAACATTTATTTTTTTAAAATTAAAGCCGACTATCATTGTTTTGCCCCCAATAGAAATTATAGAAAAATTTTAGTTTATATAGATTACTGTTGAGGATAATAAGAAAAAAGAAAGGAAAAGTGTGGCTTTTAGCCACACATTAACTTTGAACTTAAGCCATTGCCTCGCTTCCTGAGAAGTCTGCATCTTCATAGTTGGCCAGTATCTTAGCTGCTCTTCTTGTGTCGTCAGCATCTGTTCCTGCGACCATCAAAGCAACATTGTCACCGTTATCAACCATTTGGATAACTGCTTCACCAGGTCCGTAAGACCAAGCATCACAAGCAACAAACAAGTCAGATGCAATGGTGTTTGCACATGGACCACCAACTGCAATTATATTGTAGTCAGTTGCATCGCTAACATCTTCATCAAGAAGGTTAGCAATTGTCAAGTCTGCAACAGTACACTTCTCACCGCTAGCAGTCTTAGTTGTTGTTGTGTCGCCGAAGGTAACAAATACCCTAGCCCCTCTCTGAGCCAAAGGATACTCAATAGTTAAAACTTCTGCGTTGTTTGTAGATGATGGGTCATATAATGTAAACAATGCACCATAATCTGTCATGCCATAATAGTAGTCGTCATTGTCATCATCCTCTAACAACTGTGAAAGACCACCATTGGTAGTTGTAGATGAAGACAAAATGCCTATCTGATTATTGGTTCTATTCTCAATGAAGATAGTAGTATTTTCATCTTGTCCAGTTGTTTGAGATGTTGGACCAATTTCATCAAAGTCTTCCACAAGCGTAATCAGAGTTATATTAACACCATTCAAATCGGGA
>JAUYMN010000006.1 GCA_030699455.1 Nanobdellota archaeon
TTCTCGGAGAAAGAAAGAAGGAATATTTTATACTCCTGAATATATTACTGACTACATTTGCAGAAATACCATTATCACATATCTTTCTAAAAAAGGAATTAATTCAGTTCCAGAATTGATAAAGGAATATGCCGAAAACATTGAAGAATTGGAAGAGAAGTTTAAATCAATCAAAATATTAGATCCTGCTTGTGGCTCTGGTGCATTCTTGATTAAAGCTACTGATGTGATGTTAGAAGTATTTAAGGAAATTCAAGAATTTAAGCAAAGTGAAGGAGAATACGAAGCAAAGAAGGGCTTGAAAAAGAAAAGTAATGCAAAAGGACAATTAGTTTTAGAAAAATGGAATGAAGAAGCAGAAGCAAGAGAAATAATAGAAAATAGTATTCACGGAGTAGATATTAATGAAGAATCTGTTGAGATAACAAAACTTTCTTTATTCTTAAAGATGGCTCGAAAGAACAGAAAACTAACAGACTTGTCAAATAACATAAAACAAGGAAACAGTTTAATCAATGATGAAGTAGTAGCTGGAAAATTGGCATTTGACTGGGAGAAAGAGTTTCCATTTAAGTTTGATGTTGTGATTGGAAATCCCCCTTATGTAAAAGCTAGAGATTATGAGGATATTGTAAGCAGGAAATATATTGATGAAAAATATCAAACTACATATAAAATGTGGGACTTATATGTTCCGTTCATAGAAAAAGGAATAAATTTAATTAAAGAAAATGGAAATTTTTCCATGATTATTCCAGACACCATTGGAAAAGCAGAATATACATCAAAACTAGTCGATTGGATAGAATCAAATTATCACCTGTATCAAATAGATTTCTTCCCAGATATTTATGTTTTTGAAAATGTTGGTGTAAAAAGTAAAATTATCTTTATTAAAAAACAAAAATCTTCTAAGAAAGGTTTAAGATTTGCACACACTCCAGATATAACAACTATCAAAAAATTAGATAGCCTAGATGGAAAAGAAAAATATCTCTATGATCAATCTAAAATCAATTTAAAATTTGAAGAATGTATAAATTTAGATAATATTTGTCTAGTAAGTTATGGATTGAGGTTAAATAGTGATAAACACGATAAAAAGGGAAAATTCAAAAAAGAAGATTTATTATCTGAAAAAAGAACAGAAATAAATAATAAATCTTATACTGAGGGCAAATTTTTAGAGCGTTATGTTATCACGATAAAATTATTTGTTGAATGGGGGACAGAAAGATCTCCTGTTAGATTAGTAAGACCTACTTTCCCAGAGCTATACCCACCTAAAAAAATCTTAATGTCTAGACAAAAAAGAATTGCATCATTATCTACTGATGGAGAAATTTGTGATAACACAATTATTATGGGAATTTTAGTTAAAGACTTACATGGTGTTGAGAATAATAGTATTAGTAAGTATTTCAAAAATATAGGTGGAAATAGAGCAGAACTAGAGAAAATTTCTGAGAATTATGAATTAGAATATCTTTTGTCTTTGATAAACTCAACTTTAATGAGATATTTCATTAAATACAATAGTAAGGGGGCAATAGATACATATCCAGATGATTGGAAAAAAATACCAATTAAAACAATCTCTATTTCAGAGCAAAAGCCATTCATTGAGAAAGCAGATTCAATGCTCTCTTTAAACAAAAACTTCTACGATAAGAAAAACAAATTCTTTAACAGGATACAAAAATCTTTTAGCTTAGAAAAATTAAACAAGAAAATTGATTCTTTTTATGAGTTGGATTTTAATGATTTTGTCAAAGAAGTTGAAAAGTTAAGCAAAAAGAAACTATCATTAAAAGAACAGGATGAATGGGAAGATTATTTCAATGAATATAAAAAAGATTTATCTAATTTAAAGAACGATATTGAAAAGACGGATAATGAAATCAACAAAATGGTTTACAAATTGTATGGTTTATCCAAAGATGAAATAGATATTATTGAGGAGAGTTTGAAATGATAAGTCCACATAAATGTCCTTATTGTGATTTTATGTTTTATAATAGATCAGGAACTGAATCAGATTTGCAATTTGAAAAATATGAACATCTTAAAGACCATAATCAATTTACAACACAAATTAATACTATTATAGACAAGTTTACCAACATCAAAAAGTTTGTTAAAATAAAATATGATGCTAAATTTAATAAAAACCGCAATACACACCAATTTATCCATATATTATGGAATCATATAGACAATCAATATAGCGATTTACTCAAAGAATTTGATAGTTTATTGAATAAGTATGGGATTTATTTTGAGACCATCCAAAAAAATATTATTTCAAATAAAACACTGTCTGATTTTTTTGCATTTTATTCTGAATTAGAAATTATGGAAAAGTTAGAATCTACATTTAATGAAAGACCTAAAATATTTAAGGCAGATAATAATATGAATACAGATTTTATTTTACATGAAAATAAATTAATAGTAGAAATTAAAACTCCTTTAGAAACTTCAAAGAGATTATCTGATTATGTTCAAGATTGGGAACAACAAAAACAACTAAAAGAAATGGGAGAAAAATATTCTGATTATTATAAGATTTTAATAGTTAATATAAAATATAAATATCCGGATTATCCTCAGACAGATCAAACAACTCTTAATATAAACGGTAAAAAAATTGTTTGGGATTGTTGTATTGTTTACAATAACATTTCTAATAAGGGAGATATATTTTATAATAATAAGAAAAATGAAAAAGTTATGGCTTTAAAGGATAAGCTAGTTGGTCAAAAACAAAAAAGTATAATTTCATTAGGAATGGAGAATGAACCAAAATGACCAAAACCAATAAAGTGGATAATTCTATCCACAAAAGTGGACAATTAAAGAAAGAGATAGATTTACTCATCCTTTTCATCAAAGAGCCGTGGAAAGATTTTACATTAACAGAGATAAAAACACTTACAAAAAACATCCCTTAAGAACATAAAAAATCAGTATTATCAACATTCTCATAAAAGTCAACAAAGTCCAATATATCAATAGCCCTCATTAACATTAAAAAAATCTCTCATTTAATCATTTTGACTTTCCCAGAAAGGATATCATGAATGCCTCGAACAATATCACTAGCAATTTCTTCATTTACTTTAGATTTTTTTTTAAGCCAACAATATTCTTTTTTGGAAATAGTTATAATTTTTTGTTTCATATATTCTCTTTAACTATCTTATTTATATAATTTATGGATAATAAACCAAAATAATTCCAAAAACATTCCGAGAAAGTTTAAATAATTCATATATTAAATTTAGCATAAATAACTTAATGAAAAGCTACAAAGTTTATAAAAGTTTAAAATTCAAAAAGCAAAAAGAAGATTTTCCTACAAGATTCAAAAAACATTTCAACAAATTAGAAGAACAGCTTAGAATAAATCCTTATGTAAATAAACCACTAGGAAAAAAGTGGTTCAGAGAAAATAAATTAAAGAGTTATAGAATATATTATTTAATTTATGAAGATCTAGAAGCAGTTTACCTCGTAGCCATAAGCAAAAAGAAAGACCAACAAAAAACAATAAACACAATAAAACTACTATTAAAAAAATATAGACAAGAGATAGAAAAAATAATCACTTAACTCTTTCAATTCTACCAGCCTTAATATCCCTAATGCCATCCAACAAATTGTTAAGAAGTTCCTCATCAATCTCAACTTTGTCTTTAAGCTCATCATACTCTTTCTTAGGAATAGTCACCATTTCTTGTTTCATAAAAAACATTTAATTACCATATTTATATAATTTATGGATAATAAACCAAAGTAATTCCAATACTACAAATAAAAAATCAGATATTATCAACATTCTCATAAAAGTCAACAAAGTCTAATACTCTTCCAGCTATTATCAAATAATTTATAAACAATACACACTCATTTATAAACATGGGTATTTTTGAATTAAAAGGGGTAACAAAGAGGTTTAAGGACAGCTTAATTCTTGACAATATCAGTTTAGACATACCAGAAAAAAGTATTTTTGGCATTTTAGGAATAAATGGTTCAGGAAAAACTACAATATTGAGATTGTTGGTAGGATACTATAAGGCAAACAAGGGAGATATATTTTATAATAATAAAAAAATAAGCAAAGTTAAAAAAAAGTTAAAACAGGAGATAGGGTTTACTACACAGGAAAACTCATTCTATCCAAAACTAACAGTTGAGGAAAATATTGAATATTTTGGGGCATTATACGGTCTGTCATCAAAAACAATACAAAATAACCTAAATAAAATATTAAAGCTGGTTGAATTGGATCATGTGAGGAATAAGCTTTCAGAAAATCTTTCAGGAGGAATGCAAAGAAGACTGGATATGGCATGCTCACTAATCCATGTTCCAAAAGTAATAATTCTTGACGAGCCGACAGAAGATTTGGATCCATCACTAAGAAAAGAGATTCTCCATCTGATAAAGAAGATAAAATCCATAGGAACAACAGTAATAATAACATCACACAGGCTTGAGGATATAGAACAGGTCTGTGATGAAGTTGCGATATTGCACAATAAAAGAATCATAAGATGTTCAACGATAGACAGGCTAAAGTCAGATTACTCAGATTATATACGATATGAAGAAATCCATCTGCAGACAGAAGCGGGAAATTATGAAGCAATAATAAAGAATATTAGCGGATATGAAAATCATTATATTGACAACCACAGGCTGATAATAAAGACAGAAAAAGCAGAAAAATTACTACATGAAATATTGCATATCATAGAAAACACGAAACAAAGGCTTCTTTTTGTGGAGATTCAGCGTCCAACTCTTGAAGACATATTTAAGGAGCTAACAAAAAATAATGGAAAGGGATTTTTAAAAAGAGAATGAGAAAGTTATATGCATTAATAAAAAAGAATCTAAAACTGATAGTCAGGTCTAAAAGCTCTGCAGTCATGATAGTTCTGGGACCATTGCTTCTGATAATTTTGATTGGAGCAGCATTTAATACAGCAAGTATTTATGGCATAAGGGTTGGTGTATATTCCGAAAGCTACAGCACATTGTCTGAAGCCATAATTTATGAGTTAAACCAAAATAATTATCTTACACAAAAAGTTGGTTCTGAACAGTCATGCGTAGAAGGAATAAAAAATGGCGTGTTTCATGTATGTGCAATATTTCCTAAAAACCTGCAGGTATCACAGGGTGGGCAAATAACATTTTATGTTGACAACACAAAAACAAATATAGTTTACCTTATAACAGAAACAATTTTAGCCCAGATAAGCAAAAAATCACAGGATTTGTCATTCCAGTTAACAAAAGGGATTACAGATACATTAGAAGATATAGAATCAGAAATAAATGACAAACAGGCGCTGGTAGAAGAAATAAAATCAATAAATGAACAAAAAGAGGTAACTGCAAACTCAATTGGCACCGGTCTTGAAGAGATGAAGCTTGATCACACCATATCTGAAATACCTCTTGGGAGCCTTGAGCCAGAAGTAACAGATGGTGGAAAAAATGCATTCAAGGCAGTTGAAAATAAGATAGAGATAATTCTGAAAGATACCTCCACGGCAGATAATAAAAAAAACAGCCTCCTAAAAAAAGTAAAAGATTTGTCTCAGGATATAGAAAGCACAAAATTATCAATATCACAACTACAGCTCACATTTAATAAAATAAAAAAAGACATATCGAATGTAAAGAAAACAGGGGTAAATGAAATAGTAAACCCCATTGAGTCAGAGATAAAGCCAATAACTACTGAAAAAACACATCTTAATTTTATTTTTCCAACGCTCTTAGTTATGATAATCATGTTTGTTTCAATGCTTTTAACATCAACAGTAGAGATAAGAGAAAAAACATCAAAGGTATATTTCAAAAATTTTATAACGCCTACTTCAGAAGCTATTTTTACATTTAGCAATTATGCCACCAACATAATAATAATTGCACTGCAGACAACAATACTTCTTGGCGCAGCATCATACTTTTTTTATGACAACATAGCAGTATCCATAAAAACATTATTGATTGCATTATTCCTAATGATTTCAATATTCCTGTTTATCGGAATAATATTGGGCAGTATATTCAAGACAGAGGAAACAAACACAATAACTGTTATTTCTTTGGGATTCATAATGATATTTTTCTCATCGGCAATACTTCCGATTGAGACTCTCCCCTCTGTAATAAAGGGCATAGCATCATTCAATCCATTTTACATAAGTGAATTGGCATTAAATCAGATTATATTATTCCAAGCACCTCTCAAAAGTGTCTCAAACCATCTCATAAGGCTTGCAGCATACTTAGTCGGAGCAATAATACTAACAGCAATAGTTAAAAGGGTAGCAAAGAGGAGACAGTAATGAAAAATACAGAAATTTGCACTGTTGGTGGCTACAATGAAGTCGGCAGGAACATGACTGCCATCAATGTTGATGGTGAAACGGTTATCTGCGATATGGGTTTTAATGTTCAAAAAGTTGTGGAGTATCAGGATGAAAGCCCGACACAAGAAGCATATTCAAGACATTTGTTGCAGGAGATTGATGCAATCCCAAATATAAATAAAATAAAATCATGGATACCCAATACAAAAGCCATTGCAATTACACATTGCCATCTTGACCATATTGGCGGAGTGCAATATCTGGCTCCAGAATTCAAAGCCCCTGTTGTAGCAACACCATACACCATCAATGTAATTCAGAGGCAAATGGGGGATAATAGCGTAAAAATACCAAACAAGATGATAAAAGTTCGTCCTGATTCAATTTATAATGCGTCAAAAAATATTAAGATAGAATATCTAAGCATACCACACTCAACACCAGAAACATCCCTGCTGGCGATACACACAAAAAAAGGAATTTATATCTATGCGACTGACTGGAAATTTGACAACACTCCTGTTATCGGGAAGAAACCAGATTACAAAAGATTGAAAGAGCTTGGGAGTATCGGCGTAAAATGCCTCATCATAGATTCATTATATTCTGGAAAAAATATAAAATCACCATCAGAGAAGATAGCAAGGGATTTACTGCAGGATGTGCTTCTTGGGACTGAAAATTCAGGCTCGGCAATAATAACAACTTGCTTTGCGTCACATATTGCAAGGTTAAAAAGCATAATAGAATTTGGAAAAAGACTAAACAGAAGAGTTGTGGTTCTTGGAAGAAGTTTTGGAAGGTACATTGAAGCTGCAGAATCAGCCCATATTACAAAAATATCAGACAAAATAAAAATGGCAACATACCGAACAGATATAAAGAGGCTTATATCAGAAGTTCAGCAAAAAGGACCTGAAAAATATCTGATTGTATGTACTGGTGGACAAGGAGAGCCAAATTCAGTACTTTCAAAAATGATAAAAGGTGAGTTTAAGTTTAAATTTTATCCGGAAGACCATGTAATCTTTTCAAACTTATTAATTCCAGTTGAGCCTAATTTAACAAATCGTAATGTTATGGAGGCCCATCTAAAGGATGCAGGCGTAAGAATATTCAACAACGTTCATGTAACTGGGCATTGTGCAAAAGAAGACATCAGAGAAATGATAAAGCTGACAAACCCTGAAAATATCATTCCGTGCCATGGATTTGATAGGCTATTAAAACCATCGTGCGAGCTTGCGGAAGAAATGGGTTACAAGCCAAACAGGGATGTTCATTTGATGAAAAACGGGGAAAAAATCATCATAGACTAGTTCTTTTTAATATATATCCTTCTATCAAATAAATCTATATAAAATGAGTTTCACTTTGTAGAAAACTCGGGGGATTTAATATGTCATTGAGCTCTAATTTTAGATTTGCACATTTAGCAGACTGCCACATAGGCGGATGGAGTGAAGATAAATTAAAAAATCTTTCAATAAGGGGGTTCAAGGAAGCTGTTGAAATAATAATCAGGGAAAAATTAGATTTTTTGATTATTGCAGGAGATTTATTCAATACTTCAATACCATCCATAGATGCAATAAAGCAGGTCGCACTTTCAATGAGATACCTGAAAGAGCATGATATCCCGATATTTATAGTTCCAGGAAGCCACGATTATTCTCCATCAGGAAAAACAATGTTAGATGTGTTGGAGAATGCTGGATTATGCACAAATGTATATAAATATAATGAAGAAACAAAAAGACTGGAGACAACAGAGCATATCCTAAAATCAGGAGAGACTATCACATTTGCTGGAATTTGTGGATTGGCTGGAGGTCTTGAAAGACTGAAGTATGAAGAGCTTTCAAATAAGGACGAACTGGAAAACTTAGAGGGTTTCAAAATATTTCTTTTTCATACGCTTCTTACAGAATTAAAGCCCCAGTCAAAAGATTGGGAGAAAGTTCCATCAGAAACAATGTCATTGTTGCCAAAAAACTTCAATTACTATCCTGGAGGCCATCCTCATTTCATCTATCAAAAATCAACTCAGGATCATCCTTTAGTAGCATATCCTGGACCACTATTTCCAAATAATTTCAAGGAATTGGAAGAGCTAAAGCATGGCGGGTTTTACATAATAAATGTGGAACAGGGGAATATCAAGCTGAATTACATTCCCATAGAAATGAAAAAAACTGTTTCGATAGTAATAGATGCTGATGAAAAAACAGCAGAACAATTGGAATCAGAGATAAAACTGTCTCTTGCAAATACAGAAGATTGTATTGTAACAGTAAGAATTTCAGGAACATTAAAGTCTGGAAAACCGTCAGAAATAAATTTCAAAAAAATATTTTCAGGAAGCAATTCATATATTCTGTTAAAAAATACATCAAAGCTAAAAACAAAAGAATTCTCGGAGATGGAATTAAAGTCAGGAACCATAGAAGAAGTTGAAGATTCAATAATAAAAGAAGGTGTAAACCAGATAGAAATTCCAGACTTGCAGCTTAATGAAAATCAGGAGCTTCTTACAAATCAGCTCATGACTATGCTGAATAAAGAAAAACTGGATGGTGAAAAGAACATTGACTTTGAATCAAGGATACTCAAAGATATGATTGAGATTTTTACATTGGGGGAGATATTTAATGATAATTAAAAAGATAAAGCTGAACAATATAAGATCTTACAAAAATCAGGAAATAGAATTTCCAAGCGGGTCAATACTTCTTTCAGGTAATATCGGATCTGGAAAATCGACCATACTGCTTGCAGTAGATTTTGCATTGTTTGGAATAACCAGGGATTTGCCAGGAAGTGCTATTTTAAGAAATGGGGAGGATACTGGCTCTGTAGAGCTTAATTTCACAATAGATGACAAGGATATTATACTGAAAAGAAACCTGAAAAGAAGCCAGTCTTCAGTAATACAGGATGCAGGTTATATCACAATAAACAACACGAGGCAGGATATGACTGCAACAGAGTTAAAACAAAAAGTTCTTGAAATACTGAACTATCCGCAGGATCTTCTTACAAAATCAAAATCAGTAATATACAACTATACAGTATACTCGCCACAAGAAAAGATGAAGGAGATATTGCTCAGCAAAAAAGAAGAAAGATTAGAAATATTAAGAAGGATTTTTGGAATTGACAAGTATAAAAGAATAAGAAATAACTCTGAGATTTTTACAAGCCTTCTAAAACAAAAATCAAAAGAGATTGCAATAATGATTTCTGACCTTGAGCAAAAATCAGAAGAATTGGCAGAAATGAAAGAAAGGCATAATGAATTAGATTCATATATTTTTGAGATTGATCCGCAGATAAAATCCATAAAAGAAGGGATAAATGAAAAGAAAAAATCCATTGAATTCTTGGAGACACAGCTAAAAGAATCCAAAGAAATAAAAAATGAAATTGACAAAACAGGGATATTTCTTAAGCATAACATAATGGAATGTGAAAGATTAAAGAAAGATTTAGAAACAATAAATTGCGAGATAAATATTCTGGAAAATGAAATAAGCAAACTGCCAATGCCCGATCCATCACTAAAAGAAAGGATAAAGATTATTGAGGGTGAAATATCAAGACTGGAGAATCAGAATCTTCACACAGAAAAAAAGAAATCTGAGCTTGAAACCATCAAAAAGTCCCATGAAAAGCTTTGCAATGATATTGGCTCCATGGAAGAATGCCCGATATGCAGGCAGGTAGTTATAGAAAAACATAAGGATGAGATAATAAGAGAAGAATCAAAAAAGATAGAAAAGATAAGTCTTGATTTGCAGGCAATATCAAGAAGCCTTAGGGAAAATTCAGAGACATTAATCTCGAGGAAAGCAGAGATAAAACAAAAAGAAAGTTCAATAATAAGCCAGGAAATAATATCAATTAAGCAATCAGAATTTGAAAAAAAGAAAAATATGCTGGAAAAAATTAAAGTTAGATTGGATGAAATAAAAAAAGAAATAGCATTACTGAGCTCAAAAAAAATAGATTTAGAATCAAGATATAAAGAAAATCCATTGCTGGAAAAAGAGATAGTGTTGAAAAAAATAGATTTAGAATCAACAGCTCAAAATCTGAGAGAGCTTGAAATAAAAGAAGCATCACTAAAGGCAGAATCAAGAGCGTTATTACAATTAATATCAAATCTGGAAAAGGAAGTGGAAAGAAAAAACAAATCAAAAATAAACGTAGCAAAATTACTGCAGATAAGGGAATGGATAGAAAAACAGTTCATAAATTTGACAGTAACAATTGAAAAAAGCATTATGCTTCGTGTTCATTCGGAATTGGAAAGCTTGATACAAAAATGGTTTTTATCGCTCGTGGATTCAGAAACAATAAAGATTAGACTGGATGAAGAATTCACGCCCATAATAGAGCAGAACGGCCATGAGATAGATTATGTTCATCTTTCTGGCGGAGAAAAAACAGCTGCAGCTCTTTCATACAGATTAGCGCTTAATCAGGTAATAAACACCTTAATGAGTTCTATAAACACAAAAGACATTCTGATGTTGGATGAACCAACTGATGGATTTTCACAGGAACAGTTGGAAAAAATGAGGAATATACTTGAAGACCTTAATACCAAGCAGACAATTATAGTTTCCCATGATCCAAAAGTAGAGAGCTTTGTAGATAGAGTTATACATTTAGAAAAATCAGAGCACATAACAAGGATATCTAATACCTAGCATAATTTGAGATTCGCACCTCATCAATAATTCCATTAAAATAGTTAGTTCCAGTATCCCTTCCAATTAAAATATTACTATTTGTAAAATCAAGATTGGTATTTGGAGTTCCCAATGAAGTTTTCTTAAGTTCACCATCCAAAAATAACATAACCTTTCCATTAGATTCATTATATTCAACAGCTATATGGTGCCATTCTTTTACAGCAAGATTTGTGTTAAAGCTTAGGGTGGATGGTGCTGCTGGACTCTTCATTTTAAAAGATGCAGAGATAACTCCAGGTGAATCAATTTTAAGATAATTGTTTGCACCTTTTGAAAAGATATATCCACCATAATCACTAGGATAAAGATAAATCCAGCCCTCCCATGTAATGCCGTCTATTGGGTCCTGGAAAATAGGGTTGTTTCCGATGTCCACATACACACTATTATCAAACTGTATTGCAGATCCTGTCTTGCCATTAACCCATGCTGTAAACTCTTTTCCTTTTCTTGAATTGAAATGATATTTTACTTCTTCTGCAGTAAGGGCGTAGTCATAAAATACCGGCTCATCAATGAGACCATCGAGATAATATCCATTTTGCAATGGTATCTGGCTTGTTTCGTCTAGCATAGCACCAAAAGCTCCTCCATTATTGTGCTGTGGGACTGAAAAAGACAAAGGCACATTATCAACTAACTCACCATCATAATACATTTTGAACTCTCCAGATAAACTATCAAAAACATAAACCACATGGTGCCATTCATTTGAATTAGTGGCTATGAAGATTTTTGATATGTTTATTATATTATACCATGCATTAATGTACACATTTCCAGAATAAACAACCACACTTAATCCATCATTAAATCCTCCCTCTTCATATATTATCTGAGGAGTTGGTGAGTTGGCATCAGATACATAAAACCAAAATTCCCCACTTCTAACAGTTACAGGCTCGTGAAAGAAATCATTGTTGCTTAAGTCAACATAGCTCTGATCGTTTGCGCTAAATAATAATGATCTACCATAGATACCGGAGGGATTCCATGATGGGCAACCACCTGGACCAGGACAAGTGCCAGTGCCAAGATTAGCAGGGGTGCCAGTTATTTCATCAACAGTAAAACTATCCCTCCCTTCATCAAAATAATACAATGCCGATGCCCTGATGTTTCCTATGACAATTCCATCAGCAATATTTTCATTGCTTTCAATTTTTATTGCATTACCATCTCCATCATCAAATTTGATTAAAACAATAGTCCCTCCGTCAACATTGTAATCATCACCAAAACTCTGAGAATTTCCACCTTCAACCACTGCAGTAAGACCAAAATATTTCATATGAACAACTGTGTTTCCGGAAAAAGTATAATTTATTGCGAGGTTACTGCTTTCAAATAACTCACCATCAATAAAATTGCATTCAGAAACCGTAAATTCTTTTGTTTTTCCAGAATCCAGACTTTTGCTACCAGATTCAATGCCACAGTCAGAATAAGTAAAACGAACATCTGTTAAATCCCAGTCCATATTGTTCCTTATCCTCAGTGTTATAGAACCTTCATCTACAAGGAATTCTTCACATGCTAGACCCTGCCCCAAAATACATTTTTCATCAGTAAAGCTGGAACGATTAGAGCTGTAATATACAAAAAAAGCACCCGCGGCCACAATCACAATAAGGATAACCCACCCATAAACGCTGATTGCTTCGGTAGCAGCCTGCCCCTTTTTTTTGCACCCCATGTTTCTAATCACCATCATCAAATATATAAGATTAATTATTCACTTGCTTTTAAAGGTTATAAATCAATCTAAAAAAGATTTAAAAACTCATAACAAATCTTATAAATTCCCCAGAAAAAGCAGTACTAACAAAAATGAAAACAAGATTCGCTATCACAATATTTTTAGCATTGATACTATTCTCAAGTATGGCTCTGGCGCAAAGCGGAGTCTTGGCAGTGCCAATTGATGATTCTCATGAAGCTGAAGCAGGGGATGTGGCAACGTTTAACATCAATATTACAAATATGCAGGATGAGAGGGACATTTATAGAATAACATATAATGAGCTTATATTATATCCATTTTCCGACTTTCTTAGAAATATAATAATAACTCCTGATCAGCTTAGGCTTGATCCTGGCGAATCAGGAATATTATCTGTAACATTAAAAATCATGGAAACAGCACTGCAGGAAAAAAACTATGAGACAATTCTAACTGTTTCATCTTTGACCAATAGAAAGGTATCTCAGGATGTTAGTCTTAAGACATATCTAGTTTCTCCGACGGATGCTGTTCTGATATTTCCTGAAATACCTGATGAAATAAATCCTGGGGAGGAATACAAGATTAAAATAAGGTTCAAAAATAGGGGAAATGCCCCGCTGAATAACTATGAAATATTAATCTCAAGCGATATACCACAACTCCACAAAAATTTTATAGCAGATTTTGCACCAAAGGAAGAAATAATAGAAACGATAACTTTTCAGCCAAGCAAAAACATAGCTCCGGGAGATTATGTAGTTAACATAAAAGTATATGATTCAAAGAGCAAAACAAGGGGCTCATATTCTTCAGCATTTACATTGGTAAGAAGCGAAAATATGGAAGAAAAGAAAAATGAGGACAGGGGATTTTTATCAAAGACAACAACATTAACGATAACAAACGAGGGGAACACTATCTCAACAAAGCCAATTGAATCTGAAATAAACTTCTTCAAAAGATTGTTCACAAAGCCAGAACCTGAACCGATAGTGAAAGATGGCAAGTACCTATGGGAAAAGGAGATTAGCCCTGGAGAAAGCTTTACAGTTTCATACACTACAAATTATAGACCTATATTCTATGGATTAATAATCATAATCCTGTCAGTTATTGGAATGAACTATCTTATTGACAGAACCGTTATTATAAAAAAGCGCATATTTAAAGTAAAAAGAACTCCTGAGGGATTATCCGAATTAAAAGTATTGATTCATGTTAAGAACGGGAAATCAGAAGAGATAACAGGAGTAAGAATCATGGATGTTCTTCCGAATACCATGGAGCCTACAGATGAGTTTGGAACATTAAAACCAACAACAGTACAGCAGGGAACAAAAGGAAAAAGGTTCATATGGGAAATTGGAAGGTTAGCACCACAGGAAGAAAGGATACTGTCATACAGGGTAAAATCAAAAGTAAAATTGATTGGAGAAACAAAACTACCACCAGCAATAGTACAATTCACAACATTAAAAGGAAAGGTAATTTCAGAGCGCTCAACCGGATTATCACTTGAGCATACTCCGAGAAATCATTATCAATAAATTTATAAGTCAATTCTTTACTTTTTTAAACAGCCCATCCTAGCTTAACGGTAAAGCACACGGCTGTATGTGGCAACGAAAGAATCCACAAGCTAGAGTCTGTGCGACACTGTTCGACGAGGCACAAAATGCCATGAATGAAAAACAGGCAGCCCCCGTGGGATTCCAGGTTCAAATCCCGGGGATGGGATTTTTCTTTTTTTAAATTGTGACCGCGACCTCTCACTACTATTTCAATACATTAGTATTATTTATTTTTATATTTAAAATTTTTTATTATTCATAATGTCTAAAACAAAAGTGATAATTTCCACAGTTGTTTCATCTTTAATTTTGGTCTTTGGAAAACCACCAAAAATTTATTTATATTTGTTTATGATATTTCTTCAAGGCTATTTACCTGTGGTTCTAAACCATTTCTTTTTTACACAGAAGGCACATTCTAACATAATTTTTTATTGACTTCTTTTTACTTTTAATTCTCTGTTTTTTAACTCATTTTTCTATCCACACAATACTTATAAGTAAGCACATCCTTTAGATTAGCACAGAAAGACAAAAAATAGCAATAGCTATCATACAGAAAGGCTTATATATGGTTTCTAAACACAAATTCCCAAAGTGAGGCAGTTTTCCAAAAAAGTGATGGGCATAGCAACTATATTTTAGCAATAAACTAACGATATTAGCTATAAGACTGCCAAATAACCAGCGATGCTCTAGTAGTGTAGTGGTTATCATACGGCCCTGTCGAGGCCGTGACGCGGGTTCGATTCCCGCCTAGGGCGTTTAAAGCGCTTGAGGCAAGGGGCCGGTAGCTCAGCCTGGCTTAGAGCACTTGGCTTTTAACCAAGGGGTCGAGGGTTCAAATCCCTTCCGGTCCGCATCTGATAAAAAATGGCAGAAGAAAAAATAAACCACATTCTTGTACCTAAACATGAGGTATGCACAGAAGAAGAGGTAAAAGAAATTCTTTCAAAATACAATATAAAGAAAGATCAGCTTCCAAGAATGAGCCACAAAGATGTTACTATAGTAAGCTTAGATTTAGCATCTGGCACGGTTGTAAAAATCTTCAGGTCAAACAAGACAGAGCCAAATTCAATATTTTACAGGGTGGTTGTATAATGAATCAAAACACTGAAATCATAAAAAAGTATTATGAAACGAATAGTGTGGTTGCTTCAGACCTTGCATCATTTAATAATTTTATAGAAGTAGAACTACAAAAAATTATTTCAGAAGTGGGAGACATAATCCCAACTGTAATTCCGAGTGACATGGATGATTTCAGAATAAAATTCAACAAGATTTGGGTTGACAAGCCGGAAGTTACAGAAGCAGATGGAAGCAAGCGTGATATTTTTCCGACAGAAGCAAGGCTGAGAAAATTAACATATGCAGGACCCATAAATTTGGAGGTTTCTGCCCATATAGACGGTGTTCAGAGGGAATCATTTACAACGCAGATAGGTAAACTGCCAATAATGTTGCAAAGCAAATATTGTCACTTAAACAAATTGTCAAAAGAGGATCTTATCAAAAAGGGCGAGGACTCTGACGATGTCGGAGGATATTTTATTCTTAATGGAAATGAGAGAGTATTGATAACTGTAGAAGATCTTGTGTCTAACAGAATGTTTGTGGAAAAGATAACAACTGGCCCGACTAAATTTTCAGCAAGAATATTTTCAGAGAAAGGATCATACAGGGTTCCGCATCTGATTGAGCAGACAAAAGATGGAATAATTAACTTATCATTCACAAGATTAAAAAAAGTTCCAATAATCTCGGTAATAAAAGCTCTTGGCATGATAAAAGATGCAGAAATAATGCAGCATATTGATTTGGAAGAAATGCATGATGACATATTTGTAAATCTTTACAACACAACGAATCTGAAAACGCAGGATGAAGCTCTTGAATTTGTAGGAAAAAAAATGGGAATAAACCAGCCACCCGAAATCAGAGGAGAAAAAACCATGGAGAATCTTGACAAATATTTATTGCCTCATTTGGGACTTGAAAAAGAAGACAGAAAAAACAAGGCAGTGAATTTGTGCAAAATTATTAAGAGGTTCCTTTTGATAACAAAGAAAGACCTTAACAGTCAGGACATTGACCATTATATGCACAAACGCTTGAAATTATCAGGGGATTTGATGGGAGATTTGTTTAAAGTTCACTTGAGATCTCTTATAAATGATATAATGTATAATTTTCAGCGTCTGGTTAAACGCACAAAATATACTTCATTAAGCATAATCATACGCGATAAATTACTGACGTCAAGAATAAATAGTGCCATGGCTACAGGCGTGTGGGTTGGAGGGAGAAAAGGGCTGTCACAAAATCTAGACAGGACAAATTACCTATCATCACTATCACACTTACAAAGAGTAAATTCACTGTTATCTGCGACGCAGGAAAACTTTGCAGCGCGTGCATTGCATGCAACACATTGGGGGAGATTATGTGCTATTGAAACACCTGAAGGAACGTCAATAGGCTTGAGAAAGAACCTCGCACTGATGGCAGATATATCTTCGGAGGATGTCAGCAATTCAAAAATAATAAAATCCATGAAGGGATTGGGACTAATATCAGAATGAAAACAGATGTATATCTAAAAGATGTATTCATAGGTCAGGTAGATTCACCTTTAGAATTTTTGGAGAAAGTAAAGAAAGAAAGAAGAGAAAATAATCTGCCAAGTACGCTTAACATAGGATACAATAAAGAACTGAATGAGATAACTATAGAAACATCAAAGGGGCGTGCAAGAAGACCTCTTATAATAATAGATAATGGAAAGCCAAAACTTACAGATGACCATATTAAAAAATTGCTATCAAGTGAAATCAAATGGAAAGATTTAATCAAGGAAGGAGTAATTGAATATTTGGATGCTGGTGAGGAAGAAAATACACTGATAGCCTTGAATAAAGATAGCATAACTACTGAAAACACCCATCTTGAAATAAGTCCTATTTTAATCATGGGTCTTACAACATCACTTGTTCCATTCTCTAATTTTGGGCAAAGTGCTCGTCTAAACAGAGGTTCAAAAGCGCAAAAACAGTCATTAGGGCTGTACATGGCAAACTACCATAATAGGGTTGACACAGATGCAAATATTCTCCACTATCCTGCAAATCCAATTGTGAATACATGCAATTGGGATGTAGCTGGACAGGCAAATCATCCCGCAGGACAGAATGTAGTAATAGCCTTAATGAGTTATCAGGGCTACAACATGCAGGACTCGCTTATATTGAACAGTGGATCCCTTGCACGCGGGTTAGCACGTTCAACATATTTCAGGCCATATTCAGTTGTAGAGCTGAGATACTCTGGCGGTCTGACAGATCAAATTTGCATACCAGATAAGGAAGTAAAAGGCTATAGGGCAGAAAGTGATTATAAATTGTTGGAAGAAGATGGAATAGTATTTCCTGAAGCACATATAACTGAAGAAGATGTAATAATTGGAAAAACATCGCCTCCAAGATTCCTTGGCGAAGTAGATGAGTTTAGCGTTTCGGCAAACAGAATGAGGGACAGTTCAGTGACTATAAAGCCAGGCGAACACGGAAAAGTTGATATGATTATGATTACAGAAAATGATGAGGGTAACAAGCTTGTCCAGGTAAGGATAAGACATGAGCGTATTCCTGAAATAGGAGATAAGTTTGCATCACGCCACGGACAAAAAGGCGTTGTTGGTTTAATCGTGCCTCAGCAGGACATGCCATTTACAGCATCTGGAGTTACTCCTGATTTAATCTTTTCACCGCATTCCATTCCGTCGCGTATGACTGTTTCTCATTTGGTTGAAGCGTTAGCTGGAAAGACAGGTGCATTGATAGGAGAAAAAATAGATGGAACTGCATTTGCAAATCAATCAGAAGATGAATTGAGAAAGATGCTTGGAGAAATGGGATTTAGGGAAGATGGAACTGAAACAATGATTAATGGAATAACAGGAGAACAGTTCAAGGCAAAAATATTCATAGGAAACATGTATTATCTAAGGCTAAAGCATATGGTTGCAAACAAGCTTCATGCACGCGCAGCAGGACGTATACAGCTTCTTACACGTCAGCCTATCGAAGGACGTGCAAAAGGTGGAGGACTGAGGCTTGGAGAGATGGAGAAAGATTGTTTTGTAGCACATGGTGCATCATTATTACTTAAAGAAAGATTTGATTCGGATAGAACCGTCGTGCCAATATGTAGCTCATGCGGTTTGATAGCCGTCGATGATGTTTTCAGAAAGAAAAAATTCTGTCATCGTTGCGGTGGAAATGTGGAAATAAATAATATAGAAATATCTTATGCTTTCAAGTTATTAATAGATGAAATAAGGGCAATTGGTGTATTGCCAAAAGTACACCTTAAAAATAAGTATTAAAATGGCAGAAAAAATATACAAGAAGATAAATAAAATATCATTTGGGATGCAGAGCCCGGAATTCATAGGGGAAACATCTGTTGCAAAGATAGTTACTGCAGAACTCTATGAAAAAGAGGGATATCCTGTAGATGGCGGTCTGATGGATGTACATCTTGGTGTTATTGATCCTGGTCTTAGATGCAAAACATGCGGTGGAAAACTAAAGGAATGCATGGGTCATTTTGGGCACATAGAACTTGCACGTCCTGTGATTCACATTAATTTTGCTACACAGGTATACAATCTTCTCAGAAGCACATGCAATGAATGCCACAGAATTTTGATTGATGAAAAGAAACTAGAGATGCAAAAAGAGAGAATGGAAAAAGCAAAAAAAGCAAATAACTCTGACAGGATGAGGTTTATAACAAAAGATGTGCTGTCAAAATCAAGACTGATAAAAAAATGTGCATATTGTAAGGCAAAGCAGGATGCAGTAAAGATAGAAAAGCCGACAACATATTACCAAGGGGACAAAAGATTAAGTCCTATAGAAGTCAGGGCAAAATTAGAAAAGATAAACGATGCAGATGCAGAGCTTCTTGGGTTCAATACTAAAACTTCCAGGCCGGAATGGATGGTTCTGAAGGTATTGCCAATACCACCTGTAACAATGAGACCATCAATTACACTGGAGAGCGGAGAACGTTCAGAAGATGATCTGACGCATAAGCTTGGTGACATTGTAAGAATCAATCAACGCCTATTTGAAAATATCAATGCAGGCGCTCCAGAAATGATTATTGAAGACCTATGGGATCTTTTGCAGTATCACATAACAACATATATGGATAACACAGTTTCAACCATACCTCCAGCAAGGCATAGATCTGGACAAGAATTAAAGACATTGACAGAAAGAATCAAGAGCAAGGAAGGAAGATTCCGTCATAATTTAGCAGGCAAGCGTGTAAATTTTGCAGCACGTACAGTAATAAGCCCTGATCCATGCATTAAATTTAATGAAGTAGGGATTCCAAAAAGTGTGGCGATGGAACTAACCATACCAGAACGTGTAACTGAGTGGAATAAGGAATGGCTGATTAAGGCTGTAAAAAATGGTCCAAAGCAATATCCTGGGGCGAATTATGTAATCTGGCCAAACGGAAAAAAGAAAAAGATAACATCAGAAACAATGGAGCAGATTATGGAAGAGCTTGCAGTGGGATTCACAGTTGAAAGGCACGTAATAGATGGAGATCAGGCATTATTCAACAGGCAACCTAGCCTTCATAGAATGAGTTTGATGTGTCATAAGGTAAAGGTATTGCCTGGAAAATCCTTTAGGATGAACCCTTCTGTTTGTAACCCATATAATGCAGATTTTGATGGAGATGAAATGAATCTTCACATACCTCAGACCGAAGAAGCAAGAGCAGAAGCAGAAGTTCTTATGGAAGTTCAGACACAAATTATTACACCTAAAAATGGTTATAATATAATCGGATGTGTGGAAGATTCAATTACTGGATGTTATCTTTTGACAAAATCACAGGAAATCTCAAAAGAGGAAGCAACAAATATACTTACATCAATAGGAATTGATAATGTTAAATTTTCAAAAGAAAAGGTTACAGGATCTGAATTATTCAGCACGCTTTTCCCGGAAGACTTCAATTTTATCAGAAAAAATAAGGAAGGGGAAGTGGTTGTCCGCTTCAAAAATGGAAAACTTGACAAGGGTATAATAGATAAGAACACAATTGGTGAAAACAATGGAGAATTGATTAGGGAATTCTATAGGAAGTATGGTCAAGATAAAACAATAGTGTTGATGGGAAATATTTTCCAGATGGGAATAAATACACTGCTAAAACTTGGATTCACAACTGGAGTCAGTGATACTGATCTTTCAGACGACGTTAGAAAAAAAGTTGATTCAATGATAAAACGCGCATATATCAAGGTGGAGGAAAACATTGTAGAATACAAAAAAGGCAAGATAGAAGCACTTCCCGGCAAGACTTCATTGGAAACACTTGAAATAAAAGCTATGGAAATATTGAACAAGGCAAGAACAGAGATTGGGGACTTTGTAAAGGACTTTGTGACAAAAGATAATGCATCAATTATTATGGCAAAATCTGGGGCGAAAGGAAACATACTAAACTTTACACAAATGACTGGATGTATAGGTCAGCAGGCACTTGGCGGAAAGCGTATCACAAGGGGATACAGAAACAGAACATTATCCACTTTTAAAGAAAATGATTTGGGGCCTGAAGCAAGGGGATTTGTAAAGGGCTCATTCAAGAAAGGAATATCACCTACAGAATTCTTTTTTCACGCCATGACCGGACGTGATTCACTTATGGATAATGCATTGCGTACTCCTAAATCAGGTTATCTTTACAGAAGATTGGCAAATGCACTTCAGGATTTAAAGGTAGAATATGACCACACAGTAAGAAATGCAAGCAAGGAAATAGTTCAGTTCAAATATGGCGAAGATTCAATAGATGTATCAAAATCAGAAGGCGGAACCATCAGCGTTATTAATGCAATTCATGATGTTTTGGGGGAGAAAGCATAAGATGGAAGCCACAATAAATTCATACCTTGATAAATTGCCGGGAAAAATATTAAATGATTTGAGAGAGGAATCTGTAAAAAGAAATCTTTCAAAGGAACAAACAAAAAAAGTTTTGGATTATCTAGTTGAGCAATATGATGCCGCGAAAATAAACCCTGGCGAGGCAATAGGGATAATAACTGCAGAGTCCTTTGGTGAACCAGGTACGCAAATGAGCATTGCACCTAATGAAAAAATAATAGTTAAGATTAATGGCAAAATAAAGACAATTGAAATAGGCAAGTTTGTTGACAGCATAATGGAATCAAAAGGATCTCTAAAATTCAATGATTCTGAGATAGCTCCTCTCCATGATCTTGAAATTCAGGTTCCAAGTATTAACAGCGAAGAAAAAATAGAATGGAAACAGGTTATTGAGTGTAGCAGGCACATGACGAATAAAAAGCTGATAAAAATAATCACAAAATCAGGAAGACAAATTATCTCTACGGACAACCATTCATTTGTAACAAGAAGCAAAAACAGAATAGTGCCAATAATGGGATCTTCCATGAAAATTGGAGATCGTATCCCTGTCATAAATAATCTGGCTCCTATACAAAATCCAATAAAAACAATTGCAGTTTCAGAAAATATCAGTATCTTGCCAGAAAATATAATATTAGAAAATGGACTTCTGTGCAGTACAGGTTCAATATCCAAACATATACAAAATAACATACAGCTTGACTGGTCAACTGGGTGGTTTATAGGTGCTTATTTGGCAGAAGGGTCTGCATCCTACGGGGCTGTTTCAATATCAAATTTAAATGATACATATATAGAAAATGCAAAAAGATTCATAGAAAGAGTTGGTCTAGATTACAAAGAAGATTTCCATCATATGGGATTTGCGGAATCAAGAGATTTAAAAGTAAATTCAACACTACTGGCAGATTTTATTTCTACTTCATGTGGAAACGGTTCAAGGAAGAAAAAAGTTCCTGAATTTGCCTACAATGCAGACAATAATTTTGTTGCAGGATTGCTAAGGGGATATTTTGATGGAGATGCAAACTTCCACGTGTCAAGAAAGATGGTAAGAGTCTCATCAAATTCAAAAGAATTATTGGATGGAATTTCTCTGCTACTATCAAGATTTAAAATATTCTCTTTCAAAATGAAGGATAAAAAAGGACAGAGTTGGCTATTGATACCTTACAAATACGCGCCACTTTTCTTAATGCATATTGGATCAGACATAGAATACAAAAAAAATTCATTGAAGGAATTATCAGAACTTGCAAAAAAATATTGGGAAGATAAGTCACAGGATTACAGTGATATGATATCCGGCTTTGATGATTTGTTCTATAAAACATCGAAGAAACTTGGAATTGAAACCCACTATGTCAATAGTTTTACAAAAAGACAGAAAATAGGAAGGACATCTCTTTACAGGCACATAAAAAATTATGAAAAAATATCAAAAGAAAAAAACATAGATATTTCTGATGAAATGGCAATAATGAAAAGAATGCTGTACTCTGATGTTGTTTGGGATGAAATTGAAAGCATAGAAAATGTAGACCATGGCGGATATGTATATGATTTAAGTGTGCCAGGGCTGGAAACATTTACCACAGCAGAAGGAATATTAACACATAATACTCTAAATGTTTTCCATTTTGCAGGTGTGGCTGAAGTATCGGTTACACAGGGTCTTCCAAGGTTAATAGAAATACTCGATGCACGCAAGACCATAAAAACACCGTCAATGGAGATTCATATAAAGAAAGAATACAATAAGGATGCAAATGAGGTAAAGAAAATTGCGGCACAAATCAAAGAGACGACACTACAAGAAATATCTGAGGAGTTTAATATTAACTTAAGCAAGATGCAGATAAATATAACAATAAACAAGTCAAAGATGAGAGAAATAAAAGCCAAACCAGATGAGATTATAGACAAAATACAATCTGCACATAAAAATCTTAAGGTAAAAGAAACAGAAGAAGGTTTCAGTGTAAAGACAGATGATGTAGAAAATGAGTTGATGGAAATATACAAAATTAAGGAAAAACTTAAGGAAACTTACATAAAGGGAACAAAAGGAATTAGCCACGTTCTCCCGGTTAAGAATGGTGCTGAGTTCATAATAATAACTGCTGGTTCAAATTTAGGAG
>JAUYMN010000020.1 GCA_030699455.1 Nanobdellota archaeon
TAATAATATCTAGAGATCCTTCAATCTTAGGATACATTTTATGCTTTATTTTATGTCCTTTATGTAGATTATGCATTCTTGTTTCATGGCTCGTCCATTTGCTTTTTATACGAGACATACACTTTGAACGTTCTTCAGTGCGTAGATTATCCATGATTGGGGGATAGATTTCCAATATTTAAAGAATCCGATTTGTTGTACGGAATAGCCATTTAATATGCAAAATGGGTTAAGCATTATTTATTGTGCAAAGCTCTCCCAAAAACCTTATAAACCATAAATTAAGCACCTAATCAACTCATTGACTACTATTGCCCAAAGCAATTCTCCGGAAGGAGCAGCAAATGTTGAGTAGGAGAGAATATGGAAAGAAAAGATATACTAGAAACAATAAAGGCAGTAAAAGAGACTTCTAAAGAGAGAAAGTTTGACCAGTCAATTGACATAATAATAAACCTAAAAGGTCTTAACATAAAGAAAGAAGATGAAAAAATCCTGGCTTTCATACCACTTCCACACGAAAGAGGCAAAAAAACAAGAATAACAGCATTGATTGACAATGCATTATCAACAAAGGCTAGGGAAGCATGCAATAACATTATTCTTTTGGATGATTTCAAAAAGCAAGACAAGAAATCAATAAAAAAGCTGGCTTCGAGAACAGATTATTTTATCGCACAGGCTAACATAATGCCAAAGGTTGCCGCAACATTTGGTAGAGTTCTTGGCCCAAGAGGCATGATGCCAAATCCAAAGGCAGGTTGTGTTGTTCCTCCAACTGCAGATTTGAAGCCACTTGTTCAAAGACTTGGCAAATTAGCAAGGGTTGAAACAAAAAATGAGCAGGTAATAAAAACTTCATTGGGATTATCATCTTTGGATAATGAAAAGTTGGCAGACAATGCAATGGCCATATATAATTATATTGCATCCCATGTTCCACAGGAAAAGAACAACATAAAGAATGTAATTGTTAAGACTACAATGGGTAGCCCTATTGAGGTTGGTAAGAAAGTGGAGGCTAAAAAATGACATTCAAGCCCCATATAACAGACATAAAGAAAAAAGAGATTGAAGACATTAAGAAATTATTTAGTGAATATCCTGTTGCAGGAATAATTAATCTCGAAGGCTTGCCGACATTGATGCTTCAAAGAATAGTATATGCATTAGGGGATTCTATCAGATTAAAGATTACAAAGAAGCGTTTGATGAAAATTGCGATTGAAGAACTAAAAGGCTCATTCAAAGACATAGAAAAATTAAAAGAAAGGCTAAATGGAATTCCTGCATTATTGTTTACAAAAGAAGATCCATTTGTCCTCTACAAAAAATTAGAAAAAAATAAGGCATCAGCCGCTGCAAAGGCAGGTCAAAAAGCACCAAATAATTTAGACATTGAGGCAGGACCAACACCTTTTGTGCCAGGCCCAATGATTGGTGAACTGGGAATGCTTGGATTAAAGACAGAAGTTAAGGAAGGAAAGATACATGTCAGAGAAGGCAAAACACTTGTAAATGAAGGAGCAGAAATATCAGAGCAGGTTGCAGGATTATTATCAAAGCTCGGAATAGAACCGATGAGGGTTGGTCTTAACTTAGTATTAACATATCAGAATGGAGAAATTCTTGAAAAATCAGTCCTTTTCATTGATGAGGAGGAATACATCAGCAATATCAAGGCAGCTTATTCAGAATCATTTGCATTAGCAATGCATTTAGGAATACTGAACAAGGAAACGCTAAAACCTTTGATATCAAAAGCACAAAGGGAATCATTGGCACTTGCAGAGGCAGCAGATATAATGACGCCTGAAAATGCAGGAAAGGTTTTACTCAAGGCAGAAGCTGGAGCAACAATACTAAAAGCAAAAGTTCCGGATGTCCCTGCTAAAATTCCAGATGAGACCCCAGCAGATATAAAAGAGCCTGTTCAAGAAACACCAAAAATAGAAGAAACACCAAAAATAGAAGAAACACCAAAAATAGAAGAAACACCAAAAATAGAAGAAACACCAAAAATAGAAGAAACACCAAAAATAGAAGAAACACCAGAAAAAACTCAAGAAGAAATCGAGCCTGAAAATAAAGAAGAATCTCCTAAACAAGAGCAGCCAAAAACTGAAGAGCCACAGGAAGCTAAAAAACAGCAAGAAAAGCCAATAATAGAACAACCGAAAGAAGTAAAAAGCAAATCAATGGAAGAAACTGCAGCACTGGCACAAAAGATTATAGGCTCGGGCATTAAAGAAGTGCCCAAGGAAATGTCACAGGAGCCAAAAGAACAGCAGGATATAAACAAGCTGATTAATACTCTCAAAGATAAAAAAATCCAAGAGGGATCATAATACTCATATTTTGGAGGAAAAAATGGAATATGTATATGCCGCAATGTTGATACACAAACTTGGCGGAAAAATTGATGAAGACACAGTAAAGAAGGTCATACAAGCAGCCGGTGGCAGTGCCGATGATGGTCGTGTTAAGGCGTTGGTATCAGCGCTTAGTGATGTTGACATAGATGTAGCTATTAAGGAAGCAGCAGTCGCTCCTGTAGCAGCAGCTCCAGCAGCCTCAAAAGGCGGAGCAGCAGCAGAAGACAAGAAAGAAGAAAAAGAAGACAAGAAGTCTGCCGAAGAAGCAGCAGCAGGTCTTGGAGCACTATTCGGTTAGGCTCCATTTTCTTTTTTAAAGAAAAAGCTCCCTTCTATAGCTGCATAGCATAGAAAAATGACAGAAGAAAAAGCTATTGCAGTAGAGAAAGAATCCCCTAAGGAGGTAGTTAATACTCAGGAAATCAGGAAAGAAGTAGAAATTCTAAAATCAAAATTAAATGAAGCCAATGCAAAGAAGGAAGAATGGTTTAACAAAAAAGAAGATTTGAATAAACAAATTGCAGAATTAATTAAGTCTTTAAAATTATTGAACCCAGAGATAGAAGTAGAAAAGAAAAAAGAGCAGGAATTGCGCCTGCAAAGGCAGACCAGCAATAGAAAATTTTCAGAATATCTTGTTAAATCAAAAGATTTGGTAAAAGGCAGGAATGCACTTACAGAAAAATATGGGAGAGACTCAACTCCTGAAAAAATAAAGACCAATATAGAAAAATTGGAATATTCAATTGAAACGCAGGCTCTGTCAATGAATCAAGAAAAAAAGATTATGACTCAAATAAAGGAACTAAAGAAAATCTTGAGCGAAACAGGCTTTGTTGGCGATTTCAAAGGGCAGATGAAAGAAATATCAGAAAAATTAACAGAAGCTAAGGAGGTTGCAGACAAGTCACATAAGGAACTTAACGAATTATTGAAAAATAACAGGAAAAAATTTAAGGATTATATAGCAAATTCAAAAAAGGTAAACAAGCTGAAGAAGGATCAAAGAAATGCATTCAAAAATTTCATTCAGTCCAAAAAAGAGTTTCTTGATCTCAATGAATTACTAAAGAAAAAACTAGAAATTCTTGGTGAGAAACTAGAGAAGAAACGTGTTAAGAAAAAACAAAAAAAACACAATAAACAGGAAGTAAGGATATTGCAGAATACTCTTATTGATAACGCAAGAATTATAGAAGAAAAGGTTAGAGATGTAGAGAAGAAAATTAAGGATAAGAAAAAGCTAACAACACAAGATTTATTGGCAATGCAAGGATCAAAAGACGAAACAAAAGAGTAATTTAAGATAATTTCTTCTTCAAATGCTTAAAATCACTCCAGAGTGGAATTTCTTTAATATCATACATTTTAACCAGGAATATCCAGACTAATGCAACATAAACACCAGATAATATCTTCCAAGTAAACAAATGCAGTGTAATGAACATATTAATATCATTTTTAATTAACAAATAAGCCAGTATGTCTATCCTGATGATATTTGCAAAAAGTATCAAAATGGCGCCGATAAAAAACATTTTCAGCCCTTTCTTAAAATTAATATTTCTCGTTAATAATATCAATAATCCCAAAAAAACATAAGCGCCGACAGCACCACAAGCCTCTACATATTCTATGCTTTTTTCACCTAGATAAATCACATTATCTGCAATATTGGCATTATACAATAATTTCAGCGGGAGATAGGATAAGTAGGCAGATATGTCCAGTATAATGAAAGAATACAACCCCATAAACCACACAGCCATCAATGAAACAAATAACCTCGCTCCAAGAGAAATATAATATTTCATAAAAATAAAAAGAAATTATGTGATATAAAGCTTTGTAAAGCTTTTTGTAAAGCATTTTGAAAGTATCCTTATAAATAAAATATTCCAGCACAGCTGTAAACAAATCCACGGAGGATAACAAAAATGAAAACAAAAATTGGAGCATTGATGGTGATTGCTTTGTTTATTCTGAGCATATTTCCAGCAGTATTTGCGGAAAATGATGCAGAGCGAGTTGAACCATCAAGTGTAGAGAAAAAAATGGTTGATGCAGAATTGACTGAGTTATTTACGACAGGGGAAAAAAGTCAAAAACCTAGAATGATAAGGACGACTTCGCTTAAAAAAACAGAAGTATACCAAAAAGCTTCACCAGTAATAAATGCAAAAGAAGTTACAAGTATAGGAATGGTTGAAAAGGTAGGAACATTCAATAAGATACAATCTCAGTTAAGTTCAAATATTGCAGAATCATTTGAAGATGCTACTGAGGAAATTGGTTCATCACCCAATCATGTAACCCTATATGTTGCTAATGGAATTACAGTAGAAGTAATTTATAGACACGGTGTTTTTGCAGGTGAAGTGGAAATAGATACTGATGTAGCACCAGAATCAGCATGGTCACCTGATGTAAATAAGATGTGGGGAAGATACACATAACCAGTTTGGTCAGGTGTTTATATGAATGGAGATAAACCTAAAA
>JAUYMN010000021.1 GCA_030699455.1 Nanobdellota archaeon
AAAAAAACAATCCAACTTAATGAGAATATTATCCTTGATTTTGATGCTAAAGATAAACATTTAGGAGTAGAAATACTTAATGCAAGTAAAGTAATTGATAAGAAAGTTATTTTAGAAGCAGAAGCTATTCAGTGCAAGGCCCAACAGAAACCTTTACCTGACTTCAGTCAGGAGATTGAATGCGGAGTGAGCCGGGTCAAAAGTATTTAATTCTTTAAAGATTAATAAAAAAAGTAATCCTAAAATAAGTAACAGCTGTCTGAAAAAAATCAGGACAAGCATATTAAGACAGATTCACAGCGATGTATTTTTAAAACCTAAAGGCATGTCATAACGATGAAAGATAAAAATTTCAAGGTTTGGACAATAATACTCTTAATAGTAGTATTAATAGTATCTTTTGGTTCAGACTTATACATAATAAAAACATACAACTTAAAATTAACCAATATGGAAGAAGCAACAAAAGCCACAGAGCAAGCTCTCGATGAAAAAATAACAATAATAGCAGACTCATTAGGGATAGCAAAAGCAGAACTGGAAAAAACAATAGAAGGTGTAAAAAAAGAAACAGAAAGTGCACAAAAGAAAAACAAACAATTAGAAGAAGACATAAAAGGATTGTCAATCCAGGCAGGTGATTTTAGTGCAGTAATACCAGATACCATCAAAGCCGTTGTTTCAATTTTCACAAACAAGGGGCAGGCATCAGGATTCATAGTAACAGAAGATGGATATATTGTGACAAATTATCATGTTATAGAGGGCATCAGCACACTTGGAGTTCAGCCGTATGGAAAGGAGACCAAACAGGCAAGCATAGTAACTTATGACAAAATCAATGATGTGGCAATTCTAAAAATTAACGAAACAGGTCTTGATTATTTATCGTTTGCAAACAGTGACAATATAAAAATTGGAGAGACAGTAGCAGCATTAGGGAATCCAGGCGGCTTTGGATTTACTGTTACTGATGGGATTGTTTCGCAGAAAGATCGTATTTTCAAATCGGGTTCAGTGGGGCTAATTCAAACAGACGTAGCAATAAATCCAGGAAATTCAGGGGGACCATTAATCAACAAAGAAGGAAAGGTTGTAGGAGTTATTAATTCTAAGATTGGTGGATACGAAGGCATAGGCTTTGCAATACCATCAAATCATGTAGCCGAGATATTATTTGATGCGAGAAACGATGATTGACTTCGTTAACTTCAGCTTATTGAATACTAATCATAAGGAATTCTTATAAATACACTCAAAAACTAAATCGCATACGAGCCCGTGGTCTAGTAGCTATGATGTCGCCTTGACTTGGCGAAGATCGCAGGTGCAATTCCTGCCGGGCTCATACTTCTGGCTTTTCAGCAATTTAACCACCTCACCAGTCATTTAAAGAAAAGGGAAGGACGAATCCACCCTCTATTCCTTGTATCTTCCATGATATCCTTCCATGAAAGCAGCCTCTTCTGGTGAAATTTCATCATCCTCTAACAAGTAATCAACTTCTTGTTCTGAATAAACTCCATCATCAAAAGCTTCTGTCTCTTCCAATTCTGCAAAATATCTTCTTCTCATGCAAATCACCTCCCGTTGCATTTTTAGTATGCCCCTGACCCGAAAGGTCAGGGGGTATGCTGATCTCGTCCTAATTTTTCTTTCGCATATTCAACAAACAAAGAGAAGTTATATACCCTGTGAAACTAGGTTATAGAACCGAAATATAGAAGGGAATTTCATAAGCTTTTTAAATCAATTTTAGCATAATTAACTATGATAGGGACCTTAATCAGCCCGAAATGGTTCTATGGAAAAGATATCTTAATCGATTTCATCTCTTTTTTTGTCCTTATATTAGTTGGAGTTTTTACTTTTAAATATTACAAAATAAGAAAAGGGAGGAATTATCTTTTTCTTTCCCTTTCTTTTCTGTCAATTGCAGTTTCTTTTCTGATTAAAATTATTCTGAACATCTTTAGTTATTACATTGAAGATTCAGTAATGGCTGGTATATTATCGAGCTCTTTAACAGGGCATTCAACAGGTAATATCACAACAATATTTGCTTTTGGATTATTTGCCCACAGATTGTTATTGCTAAATGGTTTTTATCTTTTATATATAATATATCAAAAGTGTTCTACCATAAATTTTGACTTAAAATTAAGGTTTGTTTTGATGATATATTTGCTGACATTAGTCACAATCTTCACGCACAACATACCACAGGTATTTTACCTGACATCCATGTTAATATTAGTTCTTGTGACAGCACTATATTGGAGGCAATGCTGCCAAAAAAATAAGAAGGCAAGAAAAAACATTCTTTTTTACAGTTTTAGTGTCATAACCCTCAGTCAGGCTCTCTTTATTTTTGCAAATTTAAACCCATATGCTTATGTTTCAGGAGAAATTATACAGTTGATAGGTTATGTGCTGCTATTAATAACCTTCATCAATGTGCTGTTTGAACATGGTAAGAAAAAGAACAAGAATTGATATCATTGGGGATATGCTGAAATCAATTATGGATAAGGGAGGCTGCATAAAGCCAACACACCTGATGTATAAGTCAAATTTATCTCACCAACAGATGAAGGGCTATTTAGAAGAATTAGTCGAGAAGAAATTTATAAGGATAAGAAGGGCAAGTAATGAGGCGATAATAATCACAGATAAGGGAAGAAGCTTTGTAAATAAGCTCGGAGAGATAAAGGAATTTGAAAAAGCATTTGGTTTATAATATATTATTCTATAACATTAATAAAGCCTTTCATATTAGCATATCCGGATTTGCATGCAGAGTTGCACATAAACTTAAACTTTCCAGTTTTATTTGATATTATTGTAATATCGGTATACTTATCCAAAACTAAATCCTTGCTTATGTTAAATTCAGGAATTGATATCCCCAAATCCTCTTCTTTTGCATATGCACGTATTGTAAGTTCTTGACCGACATAAATGGTTATCACAGAAGGTTTGAAAGTTCCAGGGGATACCATGAGAAATACCTCTAGATTATCAAAAGATTTATTTGTTGAATCATTTCCAACCGATGTTTCATCGTCCTTAACGCTTTCATTAGCTATTTCAGTCTTGCTTTCATTTGATTTCTCATTTTTTTCATCTTCAGGTTTTTCTAATTCTATCTCTTTGATATCCTCTTGTTTCACATTTTTTTCTGATAATATATTAAAGCATGATTTGTTCACAGTACATTCAAATATAAAAAAAAGCAAGCCCACGGTAAATAAGCTTAAGCCAAGCACCAGAAGAAACCTCTTTGAATACACACCCATAAGAAGCTGTCTTAAATCAAATATAAAAAGATGCCTATAAACAACAATCCATAGAGGCATGTGATAAAAACATTGCAGTTGAAAATCTAATCTTTATTAATCCTGCAAATTTGTAAAATCAAGAAAAATGGGGTTGTTGACGCTAAATCAGGAAACTAAAACATTTCAAAAATTTTTAAGCCATTGCAAAACATTTATATAGGATATTGTTTCAAAATAAGACTATTAAATAGCTTTTAAAAATAAAAAAAGTATTTTTTAAGCTTTTTAACAAAAAAAGAGGCTTTAAAGAGTGTTTCCTTCGGAAAAAGAGCTGATTGATTTCATAAAGAAAAGAGAATTTGTTAATTTTAGCATGATTGCTAGGCATTTTGATATAAAAAATGCCGCAGTTTCAGATTTTGTTGCATTGTTAGAAAAGAAGAAAGTTCTTCGTGTAAAAAAGATGGGGGGATCAAAGTTTGTTCTTTTAAAATGAAAAAAGCACAGGCAACAATGTTTGTAATATTTGGACTGATAATCATCACCTTATTGTTTACAGCATATTATTTTAGGGCGGAAATAATATCATCATTCGAGAAAAAAACATTGGAAGAACAGCCGATTATAAGTCAGATAAGTTTGGTAAAAACTTATACTGAAGATTGTATCACTGAATCTTTAAATGAAGGCATTAATATTCTTGGAATACACGGTGGATATATTAATCTGCCAGAAGATGAATTCCCAAATGCTCCTGCAGGATTATTAACAAATTCATTAGACATCTTCGGAGATGGAGGAATAAAAATACCATACTGGTCTTATAAAACATTAAATGGGCTACAAAAAACGCAGGTTCCGACAAAACAGCAAATGGAATCAGAATTGGAAAGTTTTGTCAATACAGAAACTATATCCTGCTTAAATGACTATCAGGAATTCAAACTCCAAGCATATGATATTTTCTACAGACCCCCAATAACAAAAATAGCAATAGGGGATGATGCAGTAATAGCCGATGTAAACATGCAGTTAGATGTAACCCACAAAGAAACAACCCAGAATTTTAAAAATTTCAAGGTTAAGGTCAACTCACCATTAGGCAGGCTATACTCGAGGGCTATAGAGCTGTTTGAATATGAATCAAAGACAACGTTCCTGGAAAACTTCACACTCGAGACAATGGCCATTTATGATGAAATTCCATATTCAGGAGTTGATTTTGAATGCTCTCCAGAGTCATGGTTAAAATCAAATGTGATATTGGACTTAAAATCAATATTAGCATTAAACATACCAACACTAAAAATCAAGGGAACAGATTACAAATTAAGAAATGCAAAAGACAAGCTGTTAGTAAGAGATGCATTCAAGGCAGCAGAAAAAGACATGACAGTTACTTTCATGTATACACGGGAATGGCCGTTGATTGTTGAAGTGATAGGAGAAGATTCGGAATTATTAATGGGAAAACCATTTACAACAGAAAATGAAGCAGCACAATTTTTGCTTCCATTATTCTGTCTGAACGATTATCATTTTGTATATGATTTGAAATTTCCGGTATTGGCAACATTAACAGAAGACAGCTATACATTCCAGTTTCCAATAATGGGCGTAATTGATAATAATCAGCCAAAAGAGAATAAAGCAAACATTCAATTCTTTGAAGATGGCATAGATATATGTGAAAGAAAAGACACAAGGATGAGGGTTATAGCTGTGGAAAAAACATCAGATGGAAGTTCAGTGCCACTTGAAAATGTAGACCTAAAATATAACTGTGCATCACAGGAATGCAGAATTGGCACAACAAGACTTGAAGAATCAGGTTTTGCATTAACATCGCAATTCCCACAATGTATTGGTGGAAAATTAATAGCCTCCAAGGATGGATACCATACATCGTCAAAAGAGATAGACACCAATCTACAGGGAACAGTGGCCATAGAATTAGAGCCGTATCACGAGCTACAGGCAGAAGTCCTGATAAATGATGAGGGAACGATAAGAGAGCCATATCAGACAGAGGTAGTATTGTTCCAGATTGAAAATAGAGACATGGATTATTTCACAACATTCTTTTATCCATACAATGACAAAATAAAATTGCTTCCTGGAAATTATAAAATTACGGCAACTTTATTAGTGCAGTCAAATCAAGGATTTAAACTGGAAAAAACAGATGTGGAAATATGTTCGGATGTTCCACAGAGAAGTATTGCAGGGTTAATTGGATTGACTAAAAAAGAATGTGAAACACAGCAGATAGACGGAATGAAACTCGATACAATAATAGGTGGAGGTGGATCTTTCTTGTGGAATATAAATAAAAAAGAGCTTCTTACTTCAAACAAGGTAGTTTTTTATGCAAACAGGGGTCCAACACCGCAAAATATAATGGATGTAAGTGAATTATACCAAAACCAGCAGAAATTTTCAAAAGGGGTGAAGAAACCAACATTTGAATAAAATGAAATCAAAAAAATCAATTGCATTGTTTATGATTTTGCTAGTTTTTACTCTTCCAATATCTGTTTATGGTCAAATAACAGGAGATCAGGTTGAAGACAGGTTAAAATCACAGGCAAGCGATATTGCAGACAGTGTCGAACATAGCCTGACTGGACCGACAACATTAGAGGACATAATAGGCGAAGATATTGTAATAAATGTGGTAGAATACCAGCCCGATATAATAAGAGCAGGATTAATAGAAGATCAGGGAATAGTGGTATATGCAGTTCTAAAAGGCACCCCAAGCAACCCTTCAATAACAATACCAAGAATAAAAGATGTTGACATCATTTCATATGAAGTAAAGACAAATCCACCAGATGCTCCAGTCACCATAGGACGCATCGCACACATACAAAGCAGAAACCAGATTTTAAGCTATGACAATATGGGATACCTGGCGATTCCAATTTCAAGAATACCCAAAGAGAAAGACGTGCCAGAAAGTATTGATGTATCAATAACAGCAAGAATACTATTTGATGTTTCTTCAGGTCTTGGTGCAAGCCCGTCAAGAATGGTGCTGTCTGAACAGAGTTATAATGATTGGCTGTCCTTAAAAGATGACAGCAAGTATCTTAACACATACATCCAGGCTAATGATATAAAAGATAATGAAGTTGTCTTTAATATTTATGATGAAACATTAAGACCCATAAAAGAAGGCATAACTATCAAGAAAGGCGGAACATCACCATCAATAAAGAGATACAATTATTACTCTCCTGGCAGTTTGTTTGATGAATTTAAAATACAATTGACAGACATAAGAAGTGCAGGTAAAACACTAGACATTCTTGTTGTGAGAAATGGGAATGCAGAAACCCACACAATAA
Organism: Nanobdellota archaeon; assembly: GCA_030699455.1. Taxonomy (GTDB): domain Archaea; phylum Nanobdellota; class Nanobdellia; order SCGC-AAA011-G17; family UBA489; genus JABIKK01. The sequence continues at coordinate 6,635 of JAUYMN010000021.1, forward strand.
CAGAAGGCGAATCAATATATCCAGGATCAAAAATAATACTAGAAAGGGTAGAAGAAAGGGGAGACCTGATTTCTGCAGTATTCAGAAACACTGCAATGAACACAAAAGAAACAGTAAGCTTTCCAAAAAACATGCCGCAGGATTCAAGCAAATTTGACATAAACAGCATAACTTCACTGCCATCCACGATAGATATTTTATGTGGGGATCCTAAAAAATCCATAACAGAAGTAATAATAGCTTCCAACAACATATTAAATTCACAGCCAAACCAATCAGAATATGCTAAAGTTCATGAGAATCTAAAAGAATGTATTGACATTATAATAGATTTGAAGAACACACAAAACCCTCCAACAGAAGCAGTAAAAGAAAACATGAAAGGCATTCAGGCAGTTCTTTCAGAGTTAGAATCAAAATCAACAAAATATGAACCACTTCATGCAGAAGTTGCTGAAACATTAGAAAGTTTCATAGAAGAATATCAAAAAACATTTCCAGCTGAAAAATTAGTCATTGGCACATCAGTGACAGAAACAGAAGCAGCAAAGCTTTACAAGAAGGCAACAGAACAATATGAACAGGTTGTTGCAACGTATAAAGGAGAAACAGTTAACATAAAGGGTGACACAAACATAGCAGACTTCATTGCACAATATAACAAGGCACTAATTGAGCACGTGAATCTAAAAAATATTCCTGATGCACTCGAGTCATACAAAAAACTATTGGAAATATTCAACAGCTATGACCCTCCAAGAATGCAAAAAGCGTCTGGGATTATAGACAAAGTAAAAATTCTAAAAATAATATCTCTTCTGGACACTATTTTATCAAACCCATCATTAGAAAAAAGCGGGTCAACAACAAAATTCCAGGAGGAAAATGGGGAAATTGTGCAGTTAACACTGATAGGTTCTAACTTAGTTAATTTTGAAAAAGATAAAAAGCCAGCCATAGCCCACATAAGAACCACAGACCCAAGAAACCCATCAAAAGGCTTGTCTTCATATGCACTAAAAAAAGGAGAGCAGATACCTAATTCAGATTATGCTAAAGGATATCCATGGTGGATAAAAGATATACTTGCAAGCTCAATTATAATATCAACAGCAACACTCGACAGAAAAGAACAAACAATTACAATAACACAAAACGAAAAGGAAGGAAAAACATTCAACGTTGGAATCCCAGGCAATACCCAAATAGGAGCACCGGGAGACATCAAACCACAGCAAATAATTCTGGAAAGCACGGATTTAAACAAGGAAGCCCACATAACAGTTATTCCAAACATAGAAGCAGCATTCAGCGGTTCAACTTTTAATTTACATTTAGAGATAGAAAAACGTGCTTTTGAATTGCCATTGTTTTCAGATACAATTGAAGAGGAAATAAACAGTACAGAACAATTAATCCAAAAGCTGGATGAGGTATTAGTGAATGTGGAAAAAGTTCACAACACATGGAAAACATTCTGCTTTGCAGTTTATGCAGTAATTGCAGCATGGAATCTTATAAAGACAATATTTGGTTCAGGACAGGGAAAAGCAAAACAGCAGACATCTGAAATATTCCAAAGACAATACGGAGATACCTGTGCTAGTAAAAGGCTGACATTTGATGAATGCGTGTTTGAATACGAAGATGAATACAATACAATTCTAAAGAATGCAGAAGCATCTTATGATTATGCAGAGAGTGGTGTTTACACGGGAAATTTGGAGAATTTTAGTAAAGGCAAAGAACTTCCAGAATGGACAAAGGCAGACAAGGCAGATTTAGAGGATCTTGCCTATCTCCAGAAGACTGCAGAGCTAAATCCAGAGGATACAACCGCAAAGCAAAAATATTTTACAGCATATGATACATTTATGGAAAGAGAAGATCACAATAGAATCCTTAAGAGAGACTATAATACAACAGAATCTCGTCTCACACCACAACAGCAAAATGATTTTAGGGGAAAGCTCTTTGATGCAAGGGAAAAAAGATTCAATGATGCAATCGAGAGTGCAAAACCAGATGAAAAAACAATCCTCAATTCAATAAGGAATTCAAAACTGCAGCGATATGCCATATCTGCAAACCTAATAAACCAGCAAGCATTAAGCAAGTTGACTGAAAAAGATAAAGAAGAACTGAAAACTACATTAATGAAAGAGGGTAATCTTGATAAAGGTCAGGTAGATGTGCTAATCGAAAAACTAAATCATGTTCACTATTCTGCAGATGGAAATAGGATATACTTCGAAAACACAAAAAAGGACACAGTATCAAGTTGGTCAACCCACGGATCAGATTACAAACTGACAGATTTAGATTTGGGTGAAACAATCAAGCATTCACCGCAAGTAACATATTATGAAGAAGGAACTAATGCAGGAAAAGTTCACAGAATAACTATTGATGCATATCGCTACCTTGAGATTGAGTATTCTACAGGCGGAAGAATCAGCAAAGAAACAATATTCCAGCGTTCTGAACCAAACAGGCAGATGATGGCAGACAGCACAGAAGCTCCTGTTGGAGAGGTAAATATTGTCTTGGAAGATGCAAAGAAAAATAAAAAAGACAAATTGATAAAAGATATAAATAATGTGGAAGGATGTGTTGGTCAGTTAAACAGGGGAAAAATAGAAGGCAAAGACTTGGTATCCTGTGCTGGAAATAATTATCTTGTCTCCAATGATGCTGTAAAGAAAGGTGTTGCATGCGTGGATTTCTACAGCCCTGATCAATGTAAGCTATTGTTCAATGCGTGTGACCCAGTATTATGTCCATCTAGCAGATGTGATCTTGGAGGAACATGGCGTGTTAAAGACAACAGCGTAATACAAACTGGAATCATTGGAAGTTCAGTTCTTTGTCTGAGTAATTTTGGAATTCCAGGAACAGACATAGGAACAAAAGGCGGAAAAGTAGTAATGCCCATTTGCATAACTGGAATTTATGCAGGACTGCAGAATTTACAAACAGTATTAATGGAATATAGAGATTGTCTGAAAACAGCATTAGTTGAAGGGGAATCAGTTGCAGTTTGTGACTTGATAAGAAGCTACTATATTTGTGATTTGCTTTGGAAAGAAGCAATGGCAATTTTAAATGTTGAAAATGGATTGCTTGGTGGAATAATAAATGTATTTACCGAAGGAGATGAAGGAACGGAATACACCAACTTTGAAGCAAGCATGGATCAGATGACAGGAGGATTAGAATATTTCACACAAAATTATGCAAAGGGAACATTTGCACAATTTTCCGGAGGATCATTGCCGGAAGTAGGCGGAGAAATTTGCAAGGCAGCAATCTTTGGGCAGGTGCCAGGAATGGGATCATTTACGGATCAAATAATGCGCCCAGAAAGTCCACCACAGTTTACAGCATTGCTGGACAGCACTCCCTATTCTGATATTCCAGATCAGCCAGTGTCAGAATATCAGGTGTATTACAGGATGTATGCGGGGGCAAATGAGCCGGTATCATTTTCAGTTTATCTTAGATATGAAGGTTTAGGAAGCCAGACACTTCCAATATTGTCTATAGTGCAAAACAAGGCATTAGCTGCAGGAGCATTTGATGCAGCCACAAGAAATTTCCAGGCGCCAGGCGGTTACAACCAGGTATGCGTACGTTATCAAAGCCAGACATATGGCATAAGGGAAGAGTGTGGATTTGGTAAAACATCATCTAGTTTTGCATTAGAATATGCAGCAAATAGTTATGCACAAAAAGCAGCATTGCAAGATGGAATTCAATCAGCAGAAGATTGCGTCCCAACTGGATCAAGATTCACATCTCCATCAGCAGGATTCATGGAAAATACTGCAGCATTAGCTGCAGGAGGACTTTCATCAGGGGTGCTGGACAGTGGAATTATCAGGGTTTGTTCAGGAATTACACCTGGAAATCCAAATGACTGGAAGATTGTTGGTGAATGTTATGAAGATGGTCCAAAACAAGGGAGAAGTTTAGGCGCATGCTGGTTAAACATACCTTCGGCAAAAAAAGTAATATTAGAATACTCTGCTTGGAAAAATCAGGACATAAGGAGTTTTGATCAAAACATAAGCATAATATCAGAAAAAGCAATCAATGAGTTATCTGATTATGTAAAACAACTTTCATTGGATGCTGGATATCTTGATGAGGAAGGTATCAAAAAAGCACAGGAACAAATAACAACCAAAAAAGGAGATTTAAAAGAGGAATTAACCAAAGAAATCGGCTCAAGAGAAAATCCACAGGTAACAATTATGTTCCAGGAAGCAGCTAACACCTACACAAGTTTAATAGAAAGTCCTGTAGCAACAAGTGTTCAGGTGATACAGTTTAGAATGGAGCTTGCAGAGATTTACAAACAGTGGGCGCAATTTTTGGAAGAAGAGGCAATAGAGCTACTAGCAGATTCAAGGTCTGAGGGCAGTGCCAGTGAATCCACCCAACCTTTACCACCCCCAATCAACATAATAACATTATTTAGTAAATTAGAAGATGACAAAGAATATATAATTTTATTGAAAACACAACCATCAGGGCAATCAATAATTGAGGCAGACCAGTTGGCATTCATTGATATTTCAGAGGCATATAAAATTTTAAACACAGAGAAAGGATCAGAATCTACAACAAAATATATTGTAGATAATGGCTATAGCTTTTTAATATGGCATAAGTTTACCAGAAGTGAGATTAAAAGTAAAGATGATATCCAATTGTTCTTAAGAGGGCAAAGTATCGCGAGAATTGTGAAGAGTAATGTAACAAAAGAAAAAATAAGTGAGTTAACGGCAGGAGATTTATTGATAACAAAGGATAACCAGCCAGGAATAACAGCATTAATAACAGTATTAGAGATCTCTGAAGAAGATGATGGCAAGGTTGATATACTGTTTAGTAGAGGAGATAGCGAGTGGATAGATCAGACATTTGATAGTAGAGGAGATAACGAGCAGATAGCATTTGAAACAAAAAAGTCTTTATCAGATTATAATATGGTATATTTTTACAATTTGCGAAGCAATTAAAATGAAAATATTAAAATCTTCATGGAAAACATACAAAAAGAACATTATTGTATTGAACATTATCCAACTAGCATTATTTATATCATCAATGTTTTTTCTGATATACTCAAAAAACAACCTGGCAGCATATCTTCAGAGAATCCAGGAATTTCAACCAGCACTCCAGCAGGCAATTGCAATAGTAGACAAAACAAACCCTGAAACAATAGCATATTCAGCATCAGTTGTGGAGGCAATAAACTCAATTACACAAGAAGCAATGTTTTTTGCATTGGTCATAGTTCCAATAGGATTGTTAATACTCTGGACAGTATTTCAGGGATTATTTTGGTCAAAAATAAAAGACAAAAAAATCAATGAAAAATTCAGTTATTTTTTAAAGCTAGGAATTCCAACAGCAGCAATAATACTCCTTATAATAAATTTTGTTGCATTCCCAAAAGACATAACACAATTTTTCAGCACATTCTATGACAGCACAGCAAGACTGGTAATTATATCCTTTATCACATTGTATATCTTTACAGTTTATAACACAGAGCTTGACAATAAAAAAATCAAAGACGTAATAAAAAGAACATTTAGGCTTTCAGTTAAAAAATTCTACAAATTCATCCCGTTATACATACCCCTGTATCTAAACTCATTAGTTATGGCATGGCTGTTGTCCATATGGCTGACACAGGCAATAACGGGAAGTTATATTTATCTAAGCATAACACAGTTAATAATATACATAATAATAACAATAAATGTATCAGTATTCTACAAAATATTATTTCAAAAAGTTGCAGATAAATCCTAACGTTCTAACGCTTTTTCAATGATTATAAGGTGTCCATCAATTTCCCTAAATAAATCATCACATTTCTTTAATGCACCAGAAGCTGATGCTTCAACATCTTCCAATGGAACAGCATGAGTTATGGCAAAAATCCTATAATTATTCCTATCGGAAATAAACTTTTTTAATCCATTCTCCAAAAATCCAAGTGTTCTTGGTAATTCTGGCGAGCTAAGTGGCCTGCTCATGATGTCTGTCACAAGCCTTTCCTTCAAGGAAGTCAGATAAGTTTCATAATGCATAAATCTTTGATTCCATTCAATCATCTCACGATTATAGTCCATCTTAATTTTCCCCATTCTGAATTTATCATAAAATGTGGGCTCAAAATTCACCCGCATATCATAAAGCATCAACATCCGATGCAAGATTAATACATTTAAATAATTAATGCTTTAAAAATTAGTCAAAAATCCCGCCACTAAGAGCCATTATATGCTAATTTACATTTTCTTGTTCATAGAATGCATTCTTATCTTTATAATATCAAGACATGGCTAACAGTCTAGCAAGCCATTAGAAAGATTTATAACCTATATTCTGTAGTATATAGATTAATCACAATGATATCAACTACACAATTTTTAGAAAGTATTTATCTTCCGGGATATATGACAGTCCTTAATGCAGACTATAGTGGAAATGTAGGATTATTTAAATTTAAACCAGCAGAACCTCCGGTAACTATTCTTTCAGACAGATACTTAACACCAAGAGGAACACACATTTCACTTTCACAGGGCGGGATTTGTTTTGTTGAGCAAATGATACACGAAGATAAATTAGACGATTTAACAATAGAAGAACTTAGGGGAACTACAAGAGAGGGCAGACTAAAGTTAGTAGAATTTAATCAAAGATTTAGAAGAGAAGTTGGACTTTCAGATTCATTGCAGGGAAAAATGATTTTAACCAAACATAGATCTGGAAAAATTCCAGTGGTTAGATTTGATTTTGATTTGGGAAATAGATCAGTTATTGGAGATTTTACTGCTGTAATTGCACCCCACCCAGTACCACAAACAAACACAGATATTTTAAGATAAATTAATCATAAGTTGGAAATATCTTAAAATTATAAAATGTGGGCGTAAGGATTTGAACCTTAGTAGGCACTAAGCCAATGGGTTTCTCAGACTTAATCCTAATCTCCTAAGCCCATTCCGTTTGACCGCTCCGGCACGCCCACAAGCAACCCAAATCGATTATAAATCTTTTCAAGCTTCTCAAGATTCCGAAGAGGGATTTCTTTTAAAAACTTAACTATACTCTTTTTACGTAGTCTTAGACCAAAATAAACGGTCTGATACTTTTTGTTAAGCCAAGATTCTTTTGAATGCTCAATCCCTAATTCATCCAATAACATGGAAAATTCCTCTAAAAACCTTCCACTTTTTGTTGTTATCCCTATAGACCCACCTCTAAATCCCCCATCAGCATCAAAGAAACCTGCCACAAAATTTCTTTTTATCAAATAATCTGATTTTTTTATGAGTTTAGGAACTATAATGGTTCCACATTTATTTCCTGCAGGTATTTTAATAACGTCAGTTAAAAAATAATAGAATTTTTTATGACGTATCTCCAAACGATAATGCCTCTTTTTATTTTTCCTTTTTCTAGATCTCGGCAAGGATTTGCTATTTGTAAAACATCTCATAATCGGAAAGATTACATCCTTCAAAAATTCCTCATCAGCAATCTCAATTGAAATCCTATAATCTTTTGATAGATCTTTCTCGGATTTCGTAGAATTGCTTATATGCCCATCTCCAAGTATAACTCCTATAAGATAAGCCATAGCCTCATTTAAACAATACACAACTTAAGAAAACGAACCCTGTTTAAAAAACATCATAGCACACCCAGTAAGTGCGTTAAATGATTAAAGTTTAAACGTATTACCCTTACGTCTACTAACATGTCTTTTTATCTTTGAAACAATTCTTTTCTTTGTGACAGTTTTTTTATGCCAATTATACCTTCTTAGCTTAGAACTATTTCCATAGCCACAGGTGCTACAAACACTTTTTATTTTATGATAAGAAGCACTACCGCATCTCCTACACCTTATATGTAGTCTTCCTTTATTTCTCTTTAATCCTTTGGCAGCTGTTCCTTTCATTGTGGTGATATAAGTGTTATTGTGTCTCCTCTAATAAAAACAGTACCTAACTTTCTTTTCATCTCGCCATTTTCATGTTCTTCAGTTTCATCAAGCACAGTGTTTATGTGGATATCAAATGAAATTAACTTTCCTATAAGTTGCTTTCCATCTTTTAACTCAATTATAACTCTCTTCCCCCGACTCTGATTCAACGAGTCCAAAGGCCTGCTATTCATATTTTCCATTGGTAATAACCCCCCAATATTATTCAGAAACCCATCAGAAGAGTATTTAAATGTTGTGGGAAGAAAAAAAGAAAATCTTAAAAACCAATATCCAAGAAATATCACATGGCAAATTCACAAAGTCGTTCAAAGAGAAAACCATCAGGCGGAAGATATGTTCCTTCGAGAACTAAAAGACTGAGAGAATTAGACAGGCTTCCAACCTACACACGTCTTGGCAAACGGCAGTCAAAAATAATCAGGGTCAAGGGAGCATTAAGGAAGGTAATCACAATGATGGATGATCATGTTAATCTTCTGGATCCAAAAACAAAAAAGTATTCTAAGGTTAAAATAGACCAGGTTATTGATAATCCTGCTAACAGACATTTTGTAAGGCGTAATATTTTAACAAAAGGAACAATAATAAAGACTTCAAAAGGAAATGCCAGAATTGTTTCCCGTCCAGGACAAGAAGGAATGCTTAATGCAGTTTTAGTTAAGTAATTTTCTTAGTTTATTTTTGCTTCTATGCAATATCACTTTGGTGTTGGTATTGCTGATGCCAAGTTTATCGGCTATGCTCCCTATACCCAATCCAGAGCCATACCTTAAATTTAAAACTTCCTGATAATTACAATTTAATTGTTCAATCCCATAATGAACCATGTTTAATTCTTCAGATGTGTCTGATTCAACAGGACATTCCATCAAATCAATTAACTTACTATCTTGAATTGCAGGTCTAATTTCTTCGTATCTTATCCAGTCACCAATAGTATTTTCAGCAACACTGTACAGCCAGCACTTCAAATTGCTGATTTGAATATTTTTTCTAATAGCTATGTGAAACTTTAAAAAAACAGTTTGAAAAATATCTTCTGCATCATGAAAATTTCTAACTCTTTTTCTAATATAATTTTTAATTTTTTTTGAATTATTTTTATAACTCTCTTCAAAGGAGATCATTAAGAAAACATATTTGCATTTTTAATAACAATTCTTAAGAAAAAACTGAAAAGTTTATGTAAACTAATACTAAACAGATGTCTATAATGTTTTAATAAGACCCTAAGCAAGCATATACCTTTGTTTTAATTTCGGAAATACTGGCAAAAATAGAAAGGTTTATAAATAATTTATATAGGTAATATATAAATATTCCTATATTTTATAACACAAAATCCTCAGATAAATTAAGAGGCCCTTAGGAGGGGTTATACGGTGCCAAAAACAAAGAAATGTCCAGAATGTAATTCTACAAATATTTTAGCAGATACAGACCGCGGAGAATTAGTCTGCAAGGATTGCGGTTTGGTAATAGAAGAAAGAATGGTTGATTTTGGCCAGGAATGGAGAGAATTCGAAAACGATCAGGAAAAAAGGCGCAGAACCGGAGCTCCAATGACCTACACCAGGTATGACAGAGGTTTGGGAACAGACATAGGTCAAAGAGGAGATATTTTTCAGCTTGACGGAAAAGGAATGAACAAATTCCTAAGGCTAAGAAAATGGCAGTACAGAATTTCAACAGCAATTGAAAGAAATCTAAAATTAGCTTTGGCAGAATTAAAAAGAGTTGCATCTTATCTGAAATTGCCAAAAGCAGTAGAAGAAGAAGCTGCAAAAATTTACACACTTGCAGTGCAAAGAGGGTTAGTTAGGGGACGTTCCATGGAGTCAGTTGTTTCAGGCGCATTATACGCTGCATGCAGAAGGCATGAAATACCAAGAACACTTGATGAATTATCTGAAGCTTCAGGAATAGAAAAAAAGGAAGTAGGGAGAACATATCGTTTTATCACAAGGGAATTAGAAATTAGAATATTGCCATCAAATCCCGTTGATTACATCCCAAGGTTTGCATCTGCATTAAAATTATCTGCAGAAACACAATCAAAGGCAGTTGAAATACTTGAAATGGCAGAAAAAGCAGACCTTACGTCAGGAAGAGGTCCAACAGGTATTGCAGCAGCCTCTTTGTATGTTGCAGCATTGACAAATGATGAAAAACGCACGCAAAGAGAAGTGGCAGATGTTGCAGGAGTGACAGAAGTTACAATTAGAAACCGTTATAAAGAACTGTTCAATAAATTAAAACTAAAGGAAAAAATAAAAAAAATAGAAAAAGAGGCTGATTAAAATCTGCATTCCAGAAGTAAAAAACAGTATTAAAAAAACAAGGATAAGAATAATCGTTCCTGATATAATATATATATTCTTTTTAGCAGTTGCTGCATCAGTATTTACAAGACTAAGTGGCATCAGCAGGATTTCTTATGACGCACTGCAGGAGCATGTAAGGAATAACTTAGCATCCATAACAACACAGATAATTGTGATGGCATTAATAATGTTCCTTTTAGGTGCAAGACTTAAGGCATTTAAGCTATCAATAATACAGGAAGCAGTAAAAAACAAACACACTAAGTTGATGGAATTATATAAAGAATCAGGAAGATTTTACACCAGATTAATAGCTGTAAAATTACTCTTATTTTTTATAGTGCTTGGTGCATCAATAGTAGGGACAGTAATATACATAATTCTCACAAATATTAATGCATGGCTCGCATTAATAGTAGGAATCTTAATAGTAATTATTGTAGTGATAGCATTGTTGTACAGGGAGGCAGCGCTCATTCTCGAAGACACAACAGCATTAAATGCAATTTCAAGATCTTTTGAGATATTCAGGAAAAATAAATTTTATGTTATATCTGTAGCAATAATTGTAGGCATTGTGAACTTTCTCATCATCGCCGCAAACCAGTTTATTTCTCAAAACGACGGCATGATAACTACCATCTTTGCATTAATTTATCTGTTCGTTGCATTGATAGTTTCTGCATGGACAAATGTATTTGTATTCTCTACATATAACTCAATGACAGCTACAAAAAATAAAACCACAAGGAAAATAATAAGAAAAAAGTCTGTCAAAAAAAGAATATCAAAAAAATCTAGACGATAAAACTGGAAAAATCCTCAGCAGCCTTAACATCTTTGCCAAAAGCCTTTTTTGCTTCTTTTCTCATCTGTTCTACATCTTCAAAGTTATATCTCTGGCTAAAATGTGTTATCACAAGTTTTTTTGCATTGGCCTTTTTGGCAATTTCACCAGCCTGAACAGATGTTAAATGCTGGTAATTTTTCGCCTTATCTGCTTTATCAGCAAAGAAAGTTGATTCACATATGAACAAATCAGCGTCTTTTGCAGTATTTACAGCACCTGAACACACGCCAGTATCAAGGACAATAGCAAGTTTCTTTCCATTCTCTAAATAGGTAACATCTTTCCAGTTTACTTTTTTGCCATCAAAGGTTATATTCTTCTTATTTTTTAGGCGGTCTATAATTGGTCCACTCGGCAGATTTAATTTTTTCATCTTGACCTTGTCAATCTTCAGTTTATCTTTTTCCTTGATATAAAACCCAAGACATTTAGAGCTATGTTTCAAAAAGTTAGCCCCAAATTTAAAATCTTTAGTTTCCAAAAATATTCCATTTTTTTCAATGGAAGTAAAAATTAATTTAATCTTGTTCCTCATATCAAATGTGTCCATCAACTGCTTAATTTTCCTGCCGACTTCCTTGCTACTATAAACATGCACACTGCTGTCAGATGCATTCTTTCCTATGTTTTCAAGCATTCCAGGCAGTCCAAATATATGATCCCCATGCCAATGTGAAATAAATATCCTTGTGGTTCTTGGTGGTGATATCCTTGCAATCCGCATCTGCCTCTGGATGTTTTCACCACAATCAATCAATATTTTTTCAGCACCACAGTCTACATAAATTCCAGTCTGCCCCCTTTCCTTCGTTGGAACCATTGAAGAAGTGCCCAAAAAAGTTACTTTTATTTCTGCCATGCATATCACAACCACAAGGCTTTTATAAATAATTCTTTTTTAACTGTTATAATGATGAAAGATCCAATCCAAGCAGTCATAGATGGTGGAGGAGTAACCACAGAAGACAATCCCCAATCAAGAGAGATTTATGAAAAAAGCAGGTTTGGAGAGCTTAAGTCAGGAAAATATAAATATTCATTGCTGGAAGGTTTGTTTCTGTTCGAAAATAAAAAATTAGAAGTTTTAAGTGGCAAAAAGAAACTGGAAAAAAATGAGTTTATAGCAAAAGCAAAAAAATTTGACAAGAATTTTCATGTCAGATACATAGTTTACAAGGATTTAAGGTCAAGGGGTTATATCATAAAAACAGCATTAAAGTTTGGTGCCGACTTTAGAGTATATGACAAAGGCATAAAGCCAGGAGAAGACCATGCAAAATGGATAGTATTTGCAGTTCATGAAGCAAACACATTAACATGGCATGATTTTTCCGCAAAAAATAGAGTATCCCACTCTACAAGAAAGAATTTGCTGATGGCAATTGTCGATGACGAAGAAGACGTGACATATTATGAAATATCATGGAAAAAACCATAACATAATGCCAATAAACCTTATATATCATCCATAAGAGATTATATTCTATGTCGGATTTTAATGTAAAACAAGAGGTTTATCCACAGAATAACACGATACACAATCTGGTGAATCGAGTATTGGATTTTATAAGAATTAATGGACCATCAGTTCCAGTGGCAATATCACAGGGTGTTGGAAGAGATTCATTTTTTGTCGGTGCAATATTATCAGACCTCATACAATCAAAAAAAGTAAGCTTAAGTCATGCAAAAATAGGCGGATCAAAAGTATACTATCTTCCTGGGCAGGAAGAAAAGCTGTCAATACTTTACAAATACCTGCAGGATGCAGAAAAAAAGGCATATGATCTATTAAAGGAAAATGGAGTTGTTAAGTCTTCAGAAACAACACCAGTAATGAGGGTTGCACTTGCAAACATAACTGATTTTTCAGTTCCAATAATCATTAATGGCGAAAATTCATGGAGATGGTATTTATACAAAGAAGAGATCAAACCAGAAGTATACAAAGAAGAAATCAAACCAGAGATTGAAAAGATAAAATTAGAAGCACAGCAAACAATATCTCAAGAACAAGGAATAAAAATCCAAAAGAGCAAAACACCAAAAGAAGATACATTTTCAAAGCAAATAGAAGATTTTTTTGCATCTTCAGGAATAAAAATCCAGTCAAAAGAAATAATAAGGAAGAATTCAGAATCTAATTTCACAATTGTACTAACAACACAGATAGGACCTATAGAGATGTTTGTTTGTGCAAAAAATAAGAAAAAGATAAGCGACCAGGATATAATGGTCGCACACCAGAAGGCTCAAAACAGGAAATTGCCTGCATTGTTCATAACAACAGGCGATCAATCAAAAAAAGCAAAAGAATACCTGGAAAAAAATTTAAAAGGCTATATGCTTTTTAGAAAGATATAAGATGAAAATAATACTATTTGTTTCAATTTTTATTGTTATTCTAGCTGGTTCTGTATTGGCTGAGCAAACCATATCAGAATATTTGGCTAATGCAGATGAATATGTTTATGTTGTTCTTGGTGAAAATTCACAGGGAAGCGACACATTTGCAGCTGCAGATTTGGTATTTGGAATAATGGATCATAATGATATTAACATTACTTATGTCCTGGAAGGAGAAATAAGTAATAACCTGCCAATGATTTTTATAAGCCCGCCATGCGGTTCTCTTGCTGAAGAATTTTTGGGATATCCATGTGAAGAATGGCCATATGAAGATGGCTATGCTATGGTAAAAGTCCAGGATGAAAGCTTGCTAATAATAGGCTCAACACAAGATGACAGAAAAAGAGCAGGCATAATACTCAAAGATTATCCTGATTATTCAGAGCTTGAAAACTACTCATTTGTTTTTGTCAATGGCACTGGTTTTAATCTGGATGAAATTTCTATAACTCCCGGAAAGAAAACATTTGTGTGCGGGGATGGCATATGTGACATAGGCGAGACATTTTTATGTTTTCCGGATTGCAGCAAAAAGTCATGCAGTGATATATGCGGCGACGAAGGTTATGATGAGTCTTTCTGCAGGGATATTCCATCAAATCCAAATGTTCCAATATGTCTGGATGATGAAAAAAACAAAGGTATGCAGTATTGTACCGCACAAAAATCTTGCTGTTGTGGTATGGCAGAGGTAATTGAACCGGAACAGGAACTGCCTGTTGCAAAAGTAGAGGAAGAAAAACAAGAAAAAAACCCAGCTAAAACTATTGTAGTGTTTGCCATAACTGCTATATTAATAATTCTCCTCATAGGTTACATAGCAAGCAGATAATCTTTTAAACAAAATAACATGGATTTATCTCTGAGTCTCGGTAGCTCAGTGGTTAGAGCACACGGCTGTTAACCGTGAGGTCGAAGGTTCAAATCCTTCCCGGGACGCTTTCTTAAGTAATTTTTTGTGTATTAACATTTCTGATGTCCATATCCCAAAAATAACTGGAATCGTCAGTAAAGCAGAAATTATAGAGAATAAGCTACTCAACAATTTCGTTAAAAGAATAACCTCAAAAATCTCTAAAAAATACAATTTTCATCTCCAGAAAATCTTATAAACAAACTATAAAAGTAATCTTTATTAAGAGCCCGTGGCATAGCCTGGCTATTGCACCGCTCTGATACTTTTCAGAAAAATACTGAAAATCAGCAAGGCGGGGGTCGTCGGTTCAAATCCGATCGGGCTCATTAACCAAGATGAAAAGACGCATAAGAAAGACAATTAGAAGAGCTGACAGGTTCCTGAAAAACAGAGCTTTTGAGCCGTTGATAGCTTCACTAATTTTAGCAGTAATTATTTCACTATTGATAAATGTTGGTAACACACAAGAGACAACAAGAAAAACTGCAGAGTATGAAATAACAGAAACAGATATCTTTTCTCTGGATAACTTTAATGCAAATAATGTTTCAGTAATGGGTATAAAAGTTGGGGACAGAACACAGGATGTGTTAAGTATCCTTGGAACGCCCGACATAAAAACAGATTTTGAAGGCGGAATAACCAATCTGGAATATTCAAATGCAATTGGTTTATCAGCAACAGGGATAATAGTTTCACTTTCAAATAATTTTGTTAATTCAATAACAATAAAAGAGCCATTTCAAAAACACCTTGTTGGAGAAACAAGAACAGATTTAGAAAAAGATGAAATATACAGGATGTTTGGGGTGCCAGATAAAACATTGTTTATGCCGTTGAAAGAAAACTCGGCAAAAATCATAAGAATAATAAGCTATGAAACAATTGGGCTCGATTTTATAGTGAGCAGGAATAAGGCAATCGGATTCTCATTGGTTCTGAATGACGGAACAAAAAGTGATTTTGATCCATCAAAAAGGGTAGTTTACCCCCCACCAATGGCCGATAACAGTTAAGATATCTTTGCACCAGTTTTAATTTCTTTATCAGTTTCTAAAAGAACGCACTTTCCATCTTCAGTTGCAGCAAGCAACATGCCATCACTTTTAATACCCCTCAACTCTGCAGGTTTTAAGTTAACAAATACAATTATTCGTTTTCCGATTAATTCCTCCGCAGTATAATATCCAACTAACCCAGAAACAATGGTTCTTGGATTTTCTTCACCAATATCTGCCTTAATGATATACAGCTTGTCAGCATTTGGGTGTTTTTCAACTTCTAGTATCTTGGCAGCCCTTATATCAAGTTTTTTCCAATCATCAAAACTTACTTCTTCCATTAAATTTTTTATAAGACAAAACCTTATTAATCTTTCCCACAAGGATTAAAAACAAACCAAATTCCACACTAGCATAGCCCTGTAGTGTAGCGGTCTATCACTAATGGTTCTGGGCCATTAAACCCAGGTTCAAATCCTGGCAGGGCTATACATTTAAAAATAAAACAGGATAGAATTTCATACGCTCCTGTAGTGTAGTCCGGTCTATCATTTCGGCTTCTCGAGCCGAGGACCTGGGTTCGAATCCCGGCGGGAGCGCTTATTTTAAATAAACGGTATTTCAAACAGAAATAGTTAAATACCTTACAAAAAACAAAACAACAAGGTGATAACTTGACATTAAAACAACCAAATTCTATGGATGAATGCATTTATTTTACCAATCGCTCAATTGGATCAGGAAAAGCAAAAGCGTGGGTATTCAAGGTAAAATGTCCTAAATGCAGTAAGTCATTAATGGGCAAACCAAGAGACCCAAAAACAAACAAGCCAAAAATAAGATCAACCGAATACACCTGTCCATCCTGCAATTATACTGAACAAAAGAACGAACATGAAGAGAAGTTAACTGCAAATATACAATACACTTGCCCAAAATGTTCTAATCAAAGTGAAATTGAAATTCCATATAAAAGAAAAAAAATACAGCTACTTAATGAGGAAACTGGCAAAAAATCACCAGCTGATGCATTGCAATTTAAATGTTCTAAGTGCGAAGAAAAAATAAATATAACAAAAAAAATGAAAGGTACTTGAGTTATTTTTAAGGATTTTTTTGGTTTCAATATCAAATGAGTTTGGTCATTTAACTTGAATGGATGTATATAAAAAGGAAAGATATTTTACAATTACGGAAAAAAATGATGAAAAAAGCAAGATGTGAAATTTGTGATAAAGATCTCAAGGATGCAGAAGGCTTAGCTATGCATAACAGGGCAAAACATCCTGAAAAAGTTCCCAAAGAAAAAAAGCCGTTGCCCATTAAGAAAATAAGAAACTGGGTTATTTTTGTTATAATCCTTGGATTGGTTGTTTTGGGAATTTATGCTCTTCTGCAAAGCGAATCTCCAAAAGGAAAAGATTTTAGTCAGAAGATTCCTCTTTTAGGAGCAAGCCATGCACAAGCAGATTCTATCTCCCTCGATGAATACAGCTCAAACCCTCCAACATCAGGACCCCACCACAGTACGCCGGCTCGTCCAGGTTTTCGCGAAAACACTATTGATGATGACCATTTGATTCATAGCATGGAGCATGGCCTTATATGGATATCATATCATCCTAGAATCAGTGAAGAGGCAAAAAAATTGCGTGATGTTGTTGGCCAATTTACAGTAATTACACAGAGAGAAGCAAATAATGAAGATATAGCTCTTGCTGCATGGGGGCGATTAGACACATTTAATTTAGAAGACGGCACTATTGATGCCGATGACTTGCAGAGAATAAATGATTTTGTGAAACGTTATGCTAATAAGGGACCTGAAAGTATTCCTGCAGGTCAGCACGGAGGGATTTAATCTCTCTAAATTTGGAATATTTCCAAAACCCATCCAGATAGGGCCATAAGGACTAATCATTGGTTTGGTTTTCCTAACTGCACCAACCAGCCTTTCTATTCTTTGAGATATATAATCCATTTCTTTAAGATTATCAGTTCCCAGACCATTACTTCTCAAATCTCCCAAAGTGTAATGGAATTCTAAATCTATCATTATAAAATATACATTTCATAAATATTTCTGTAAAAATCCTAATGCTTGTATGCCAATCTCACATCAGCAGCCTTCACAGTCTTTCTGCCAGAATGTTTAGAAAAATTAACAGCTTTTTTTCCAAGTTCTTTGGAATACTCCTCTAAAATATCCTTCAAAGCTTCTTTCGCATCCTCACTAACTCTTGATGCTCCTGCCTCCTTTAACAGCTTCTCCATCGCAGCCAAAGGTAAAATAGACCTTGTCATTGAAATAACCTCCAAATTGTTCTTATTTTATAAAACAAAGAAGTTTATAATGACTTCGTTAGTTTAGGACAAAACGACAACTGTTCTCAAGAATAAACATATGGTTGTTTAGTTTAACTTAAATATAAAGAAATTGTTAATTATTTAGATAGGAGTTATTATTTAAATTATTTTTTTATCATTTTGAGTGTTTTTTGATAAGCTGTTTTTCTTATTTTTCTTGCTTCACTTTCATCAATGATGCCACTTCCCATTGTATCTAAGAGTCGGTTTCCTATATTTTTTTCTCCAAGAAATCTTAATCTTGTTTGGACCATATAACACAGTTCTATGCCTCTTTTATTATATTTTGATTCTTTATCAAGAGATTTTAAAAAAGCTTCTCTTGCACCATTAATATCTCCTAACTTGTAATGTGTTAATCCTTTATTGTTCCAAATAACCCCATCTTCTGGATTTAATTCAATAGCTTTATCTAAAGATTCTAAAGCTTCTTCATACCTACCAATTTCCCCAAGTGTACGCCCTTTATTGCACCAAATAATCCCATCTTCTGGATTTAATTCAATAGCTTTATCTAAAG